>DASTKD010000380.1:0-3353 GCA_035716135.1 Ktedonobacteraceae bacterium | reverse complement strand
CATTGTAGCGGTTATAGTTATGTACTTCATCGTTACTTATGGCTATATGAAACGCATAAGTGCCGCGTTTTCAGGGGGTGCCAGCTTGATTCGCTTTCTCGTCACTCGTTTCGTCGGGCTTATTTTCGTGCTTGTAAGCGTGAGTTTTATTACCTTTCTCATGGGATATTTCGCGCCGGGCGATCCTATCATTGCTCTGCTGGGCAACCACGCTACGCCGGAGATTTATCACAACTTAAAGCACGCTTATGGACTCGACCTTCCCTGGTACCACCAGTATTACAACTTCTTGAATAACGTGTTACACGGGTCGTTCGGGTATTCGTTTTATTACCAGCAACGCCCGGCCTGGAACGTATTGAGCATAGGGTTGCCTTATTCGATTGAACTTGGCCTGGAGGTGCTGATTGTCACCATTTTACTTGGCATACCTTCCGGCATTATTTCGGCGTTGCGCTCCAATACAGCGGTTGATACAACACTCACCTTTATTGCCATCTTACTCTACTCCATGCCCGACATCGCGCTCATCGTCGGTTTTCAGGTGTTAATGGTGCTTCTCTATACGCACAATTTTCCCTCTCTGCCCGTAGCGGGTTGGGATACATGGCAAGCGCGTATTGCTCCCGTCCTGATTACCGCGACTACCGGCTATGGTTACTTCGCGCGGCTCACCAAAACTTCCATGCTGGAAGCTCTGAGTCAGGATTATGTACGCACAGCGCGTTCCAAAGGACTGCACGAGCGTAGAGTCATTTACCGCCATACCCTGCGCAACGCCAGCTTACCACTCATCACAGTTATTGGTCCATCGCTGGGTTTTCTGGTAACGGGCGTCTTCATAACCGAACAATTCTTCAACATTCCGGGCGTCAGCCAAATCACGCTTACTGCCATTGCCCAGCGCGACTATCCCGTCTTGCAGGCCACAGTCATTCTTACCAGCGCCACCGTCGTGATCTTCAACGCCCTGACAGATATTGCTTACGCCATCGCTGACCCGCGCATCCGCATCGAATGAAACTTCCCGCCATCTTGTACGTAACTCTGATAGGTAGTACAATCTAGTACAGATAAGCGCTTGCAGCAAAGTTCACAGTACGGAAGGAAAGGCAGCGTGGCTAGCAATAATTCAAATCAATCTTCGGAGGCTGCGCAGGATAGGCGCAACTTCTTTACCAAATTATATGAAAGTGTGTTGCGCAATAACCGTCCTAAAAATATGCGCGAGCTGGGTATGGCTACGCTCAAATCACTGCCAACCACCATTTCATCGATGCGCAGTTTCATGAACGCTATGAACATGAAACATGCTCAGGGGGAAGTGTTGGAAGGGCTGAAACACACCGTTGTGATTGTCGGGCAGGCCAATAGCGGCAAAAGTTCGCTCTTCAATATGCTCAAAGGCGAACAGATCTCGCCAGTTTCGCCGGAGGAAGGCACTACTCGTACCCTTGTGCGCACCGACTTCGGCCCATTCACCCTGATAGACACGCCCGGCCACCTCCCGGAACGCATGGAAGAGGGCATGGAGGAAGCAACGGTTATCGTGCTGCTGACCGATGCCACCAGGGGTTTGCAGGATAAAGACCGCGAGTTATACGCCGCTATTAAAAAGCTGAACAAGCCCACCATTATTGCCGTGAACAAGGTAGATACCTTGAAAGGACACGGCGCGGGTGACGTGCTAGCCAACGAGATCGCCGTGCAACTGGAGACGCCCGGCATCATCCCCGTCTCGGCGCGCACCGGCGAAAATGTCGCCGAAGAGTTGATACCCGCCATGATCGAAGCCAGCCCGGACGCCGCGTTGCTGATCGGACGCGAGCTGCCCATCTATCGCCGCACCTCCGCGCAGCGTATTATTCGCAACGCCACGCTGGCTAGCCTGGTGGTCGGCCTTGAACCCATCCCCTTGATTGATATTCCCATTCTGCTGGGAACGCAGATTCGCCTGGTGCTGCGCCTGGGCGCTCTATATGGCGAAGAGATGGACTCGACGGACGCCATGAAGCACGCGCGCGAACTGCTCATCACCATCGCGGGCGGCGCGGGTATGCGCTATCTGGCCGAGCAAGCCGCCAAAGCCGTGCCGTTCGGGGGCGACTTCGTAGCGGGCGCTATTGCCGGTGCGGCCACCTATTCCATCGGGCAGGTTGCGCTTGAATATTATGACGGCGGCAAACGCATCAGTCCGAGCCGGTTGCGCAGCCTCTATTCCACGTTCTACCACCGTTTCCGTGATCAGCGCAGCGCCGAGGATTGGAAACGCTATGCCCTGAATGGAGTTGACGCGCCCCTGGGAATCGACGCACCCCGCTCAACTCCTGAGACCACTGAGCAAGAAAGGTAGGAGCCACGCTGGCGGCTCCCTGGGATGTATGCATGTCCTTTCCGTATGAACATTACGAAACGCTCGCGGAACCAATGACCGTCTACTACCCCACCGGGCAGGATACCCTGGCCCAGTGGGTCTTTCAGTCTATAGATAAAGCGAGTAAGTTGCTGGCGCAACTACTCAGTATGCCCGCGCCAGAGATAGAGATTATCGTCGTCGCTCCCGCCGATTGGCCGGACGCGCCGCGAGAAGAACCCGAAGAAACCGTCATTATGCTCCCTTACTGGACGGACATAACAGAGCCATCTACAATGGTTGTGCCAACACAACTCGACTCCATCATGGGAAAGTATTCACAGGAAAAGCTGGCTTTCTTACTATTTCACGAAGTGGCGCACGCCTTTCTCGCCTGTGACCCGCATCCCTGGCCGCTCGAAAGCCCCCTGTGGGCCGACGAATGGCAGGTGCAATTCGCCGCGCTCTGGCTCTACCAGCAGGTATATCATACGACGGGCATCGTCATGACCGACCTGCACCACCATTACGAGGAAATATTTGAGCCGGAGGCAGACGACAAAACGCCCGTCACAGTGCGCGGTTTCGACTGGTACGAGGACACCACGCCCCAGGACTACCTGGAATACACCTTGCTGCTTGAACGCTTTGCCGGCGATCTGCTGGAACGTTACGACGCCACTATCTTGCCGCGCTTTATAGAACTGTACCGCAAGGAAGGCGTCACATGGCTGAGTGACGAAGTCACCAATCTGCTGGGAGTCACGCTCGGCGAAGGCGGAGAGGCGTGGCTGGAGGAACTCACATATTTCTAATCACAATACTGCAATGGTGGGAGGCTACGCATGTTCAATCGAGTAGCTATTATCGGGCTGGGTTTAATTGGTGGATCGCTGGGGCTGGCTCTGCGACAGGCCAGAGCAGCGCGCCAGGTAGCGGGTTTTGACCCGGCTAAAGGGGTTGGCGACCGCGCCCGCAAATTGGGGGCCATCGATCAATC
>DASTKD010000379.1:0-15923 GCA_035716135.1 Ktedonobacteraceae bacterium | reverse complement strand
GGGACAAGGGGCGGGGGCGGGTGGATGCGGGGGGCCTTGTCCTCGTTCGATTCACGCAATTCGGCATGACATCTTCGCATCCCAACAGAATCATATTGCCACGAGGACAAGCACAAGGCCCCCACCCTTCCCTGCATCCACCCCTTGTCCCTACAGGACGGGGCAACACGCATCGCCACATTACGGGTTTTTATCGACATAGCGTAACAGGTCGGCGCGCTGCTCCTGCTGGCGCGGCGAGAGATCGGCAGCGACGTAGTCAAAGAAGCTATCGGGGGCCATTGGTGGTGTCGCCTCGGCGATACGCACGGCTTCGTTGATCTCTTCTTCCACTTCCACGACAAGCTGCTGCACGCGCGGCTCGTCAAGCAGGTCACGCGCGATCAGGAATTTCTGGAAACGCGCGATAGGGTCTTTCGCGCGCCATGCCTCGACCTCCGCCGCGTCGCGGTAGCGCGTGGGGTCGTCGGCGGTGGTGTGCGCTCCGATGCGGTAAGTGAGCGTTTCTATCAGGGTTGGTCCGTTGCCTGCGCGCGCGTTTTCTACAGCCTTGCTCATGGTGTCGTAGACCGCCAGGATGTCGTTGCCATCTACCAGTTTGGCGGGAATGCCGAAGCCTTCCCCACGCGCAGCAAAGGTGGACGCGGCGCTCTGCTTGTGGCGCGGCACGCTGATAGCCCAGCCATTATTCTGCACCACCAGCACGACGGGAGCCTGGAAGACACCTGCGAAGTTCAATGCTTCGTTGAAATCACCCTCGGAGGTCGCGCCATCGCCACATACGCCAACCGCGACTGCCGGATCTCCCGCGATTTTCGCCGCCATCGCCAGTCCTACGGCGTGCAACATCTGTGTGCCAATGACGATTTGCACAGGCAGGCAATGCGCTTCGGCGGGCCAGTTCTCAGGCGTGAAGCCGCGAAACGAATACGCCAGCGTCGGTAGCGGCACACCTTTGACGATCAGCGAAGCGATCTCGCGGTACGAGGTTGCCAGCCAGTCCTGCGGCTGTAGAGGCGCGGCCAATCCGACGGCGGTAGCCTCCTGCCCGACCAGCGAGCCAAAGGTGGTGGCGCGTCCCTGCCTCTGCAAGGCAATGATCTTGTTCGAGAACGCGCGCCCGACCTGCATATGGCGATAAAGCGACAACATACGTTCCGCGCTGATGTCGGGCATCTCTCCTACCAGCTTGCCCTCGGCGTCAAGGATTTGGTAGGGAACAAGGCCAGGGTCGGTTTGTATAGCCATGTTTGTTCCTCCTGATATATTACAGGCTAACTGTCGGTCTCTAATGGTTCGTCAAATATTGAGAGTTGAGGTGCCTCTTTGAGTCGTCTTTGCTCTTTTTGCTGTATCTGCTGAATACTTTCTTTTGGTGTTGGCAAGTTTTCAGGCATCGTACCACCTAACTCCTCAATTGTTTGCCTGACCTTTTTCCCACTTCAAAATGAGTGCGATTCGCCTTTTCTTTCGTTCTAACCCCTTCTCGTCGAATTTTATCTTCCGTCTGAGTGGCCCGGAAAAGGTTTGCTGCCAGTTCGGTGCTGCCCATATGGTCAAGTATTTGCCGGCTCTTCTTGAGGCCCTTTCGGCTATGAATATCTTTAGTCCTCATCCCACCGTACAAGCCCATATACCCGTGATCCTGGAATATTGCAAAATCGAGAGGTCTAATCACTCCTGCATGGCTGGCAGCTTCAGCCAGTTGCCGATTATGATCAGTGAGCTGACCCCGTAAATAGAGACGCCGCTGATCTTCTGAAAGAGCAGCCAGTTCATCAGTTTGTTCCTGGCGTCGTGTCTGTACTGCAAAATAAGTCTGACCTAAAGCAACGATTGGTTTTGCTGGATCAGCATTCTGGACAATAAGATAACATGCATAGCGCGAAAGATGATAATCATCAATCTCTCGCTTTGCGCCTTTTGCTATGTCGATCAATTTGTTGCTTTCAACAAAATGATCTGATATGGCCTGTCCACTGTTTTGACAGGCTTCCTTTGCTTTCTCGATAGCGGTGACGCGGAAGTTTCGCCATTCTCTATATCCAAGTATTTTTGCGAGATCTCGCGCTGACCAGTACTCAAAGCCCTCTTCACTCATCCCTCGAACACTCTCGAATGGAGAGACATAAGGTGTTCCTCCATCTTTTGCATTATCCACAGATTACAACTCCTCACAAAATATACTACTATGCCAACCAGTTTCATGAGAAAATCCAGGGAGCCTCCTGCTTTCTCTTTTCCTCATATGCTGTGATTTCGTCGCTGTGGCTCAGGGTCCAGCCGATGTTATCGAGGCCCTGTAGCAGGGCGTTCTTTCTGAAGCCATCTATGTCGAAGTGGATGACACGCCCGGAAGGAATGGTGATGGTCTGGGCGGCGAGGTCAACGTGTAGCGTATAGCCCTCGCTGGCCGCGACTTCGTTGAAGAGTTCGCGCACGGTGGCCGTATCGAGCGTGACAGGCAGCAGGCCGTTGTTGAAGCAGTTGTTGTAGAAAATATCGGCGAAGCTGGGGGCAATCAGGCAGCGAAAGCCGTAATCGCGGATAGCCCAGGGGGCGTGTTCGCGCGACGAGCCGCAGCCAAAGTTGTCTTCGGCCAGCAAGATGGTCGCGCCCTGGTAGCGCAGCTGGTTCAGCACAAAATCGGGGTCGGGCTGCGTCGAGTCTTTGTCCAGGTAACGCCAGTTGGCAAACAGCACCTTCTCGAAGCCGGTGCGGCGCGTCGTTTTGAGGAAACGCGCGGGCGTGATCTCGTCGGTATTGACATTCATGCGATCCAACGGGGCTACAAGGCCCGTCAATGTAGTAAACGGTTCCAATGTTATTCTCCTCTAAAAATTATTGATGCGATTGCATCTCTATATGTCGCGGATATCGACGAAATGCCCGGCGATGGCCGCCGCTGCCGCCATCGCGGGACTGACGAGGTGGGTGCGTCCGCCGCGTCCCTGGCGACCCTCGAAGTTGCGGTTGCTGGTGGAGGCGCAGCGCTCACCTTCGGCAAGCTGATCGCCGTTCATGGCGATGCACATACTGCAACCCGATTCACGCCACTGGAAACCGGCATCACGGAAGATGTCGGCTAGCCCTTCCTCCTCGGCCATACGGCGCACCTGCATTGAACCTGGCACCACGATAGCGCGAATATTGGGAGCGATATGCTTGCCTTTAACGTATTGAGCCGCCATGCGCAGGTCTTCCAGACGCGAATTGGTACAGGAGCCAATGAAGACGGTATTGAGGGGAATCTCGCTAATCTTCTGGCCCGGCTTGAGGTCCATGTATTTGAGAGCGCGTTCGTAGGCGCTGCGCCGCTCCGGGTCTTGCTGCGCGGCGGGGTCAGGCACAGCGCCAGTAACATCGGCGACCATGCCGGGGTTGATCCCCCACGTCACCTGCGGCCCCAGGCCATCGATATTGACCTCATGCACCGCGTCGAAATGGGCGTCAGGGTCGCTGGCAAGTTGTCGCCACGCGGATACAGCTCGGTCGAACATCTCGCCTTTGGGAGCATAAGCGCGCCCCTTGATATAGGCGAAAGTCGTCTCATCGGGCGCGACCATACCGGCGCGCGCGCCCATCTCAATCGCCAGGTTGCACAGCGTCATGCGCCCCTCCATCGAAAGGTTGCGAATGGGCGAGCCGCTAAACTCGATTACATGACCCGTACCAACGCCTGTTCCCAACTGACCAATGATGTACAGGCCGAGATCTTTAGCCGTGACGCCGGGAGCCAGCGTTCCCTCTACGCGGATATTCATGGTTTTAGGACGTTGCTGCAACATACACTGGGTCGCCAGCACATGCTCGACTTCGCTGGTGCCGATGCCGAAGGCCAGCGTACCCAGCGCGCCATGCGTCGAGGTATGCGAGTCGCCGCATACAATCGTCATGCCCGGCAAAGTGATGCCCTGCTCTGGGCCGATGATATGCACAATGCCCTGGCGCGCGTCTTGCATATCGTAGAGAGTCAGGTGAAAGTCACGCGCGTTGCGTTCCATCGTGGTGATGCACTCCTCGCTCTCCTTATCGACGACATCGAGCATACGCCGCCCTACTACGGTAGGCACATTATGATCGAGTACGGCAACAGTGGCATCAGGGCGGTGTACCCCTCGATGGGTCATACGTAGACCGGTGAACGCCTGCGGCGAAGTAGCTTCGTGGACAAGATGGCGATCAATATATAAAATGGTGGACTCTCCAGGCACTTCACGAACAATGTGCGCATCCCAGATTTTCTCAAACATGGTCTTCGGCATAGAACGATTTTCCTCCAATGGGACTTTAGCCAGGGCGGGGCAGAGCCACCGCTTGAATAATTACCAGGGCGGGGCAAGCCCCGCCCCTACCCTGCTACAAAGCTCTTCAATGAGCGCATTCTCTCCTAATTATCGCACATTCTGGCCTGCCGGTGCGCGGAATTGCGTGAAGCAAGGCGACCGGCAGATGAAACAGGACCCTTGCGGTCGCCTTGTTCCATCTGCCGGTCGCCCTGCTCTTTACCGTCGGCTTGCCACTTTTCATCGCAACAGTGTATCAATGGCATTGATTACGCAGTTTAAAAATGCAAAAAAGTGAGCGCGTTGAAGGCATGATGTACGACCTCCATAACAGCGGGCCATTGTGTCACCGCCTTATCGATGTCGGTCGCTACAACCAGAAAATCTTTGAACTGAACTAGCCCATTCAAGGCGGTCTTTAGCCAGTTTTTGCGCTCTGCTTTCGCGGCATCTTCCGTACTTGCGACGAGCTTCTGCGTCTTCTCCTCTTCTTCCTGTTCTTCCCGCTCGCTTTCAAGCTCGATTTTCTGTCGCAGGTCGTCTATCTGAGTACTCGTATTGATGCGGAACTCTTGCCATGTTTGTTCGATCCTGTCGCTGGTACTCATAAGACCCTCAAGGTAGGCATCAACGTCGTCCTGGTACTGGCGACGGGCTGGATTCATGGCCGCTTTATTGCGCGCCTCCTCCAGGCGCTGGAAGTTGAGAGCCAGGTTAGTAGCGAGCGAAGAGAAAAGGGTATCCATGCGCCCGGCATCGCTGTAATACCTGCCAAATTCGGGATTAGCAATGACATATTCGCGCATCGTTTTCAAAAAAGCAGCCACTTTTAAGGCGTTTTGTTCGATAGTCAATGGATTACCTCCTGGCATAATACGTACTGTTTCATCAGAGCGGGTGAATGTGGCATAGTTCGGGTTCTGCGGCCATAAATCCTGGGCTTTAATGACGATCGTAATGTTGGGATTGACCATCGTCTGCTGCTGCGACGGGTCAGGCGTGACAACCGGCGGCCTGGGCGCGATAAATGTGGAATTGGGAATCGGGTCGGGCAGCGGCGTTATGGGAGGCGGGACCGGCTGGGTCACTGGTATGTTTGTTTGCGACCGCGCCAGAAGTTCGAGTTCCGGCGGGAAAGCCGGTTGGACAAGCGGCTTTTGCCGCTCATGGTGCGCCACCGAGAGCAGGCGAGCCTGGGCCATTTCCTTGCTCAGATTAACAAGATTGAGGGCAACAAGGTCCCTCAGTGGGTGCTTAAACGCTTTGTCGTACTCGTGTACAACAATGGGTAGCACCGTATCCCGCTTGCTGCTCACGACCTGTCTGAGGGTGCGCAGGTTGTCGGACGTTCCTAAATAAGTTGGTGAAAGCACAACAATAACGCGCTCAGCGCTGGTTCTGGCCCTGGTCATCTCAAGATCAAATTTGCGGCCAGCCTCGAAGTCCCAGTCGGGCATGATCGTCGTGTAACCATCCGCCTCCAGGTGCCATGCAATCCATTCCGCCCACTGACGGTCCTCGTGGTGGTACATAATGCAGAAATTTTTAAGCGCGGACCCTACCGTCGCAGGACTACCGGCGTAATATGTTCCATTTGCTGATGCAGAAGGAGCAGGTAGCGCATTCCTGCGCGTCACGACCCTGCCGACAAGAACAAAGGGCGCAGCAAGCAGAGACAACAAGAGAAGTAGCGGGTTGCGGTGTACCAGGGGCGGCGCAGGAGCATATGGATATTGATACGGATAGGCATTAGCCTGACCCGGAAAGAAGGTCCCTGTTACTCCGTTATATGCGGCCTGCCTGTAACCCGTAATGGTCGGTGGTCCCGACTGGTAATAGGGTGACATTCCCCATGCGCTGGCGTCGGGAGAAGAATTTACCGCCTGATTGGCCGGCAATCCTCCCTGTGTTATCCACGGATTCGCTGGAGTCTCTGCACTCGCGCCCTGTGGCGTGAGATATGGATTGGTATAGACAGGGACTGAACTTCCTGCCACAGGGGGTGCTGCCTGCGGCGGCATCGCAGGGTTCGTCGGAAGTAGAATTGATAACGCTCCCCCTGGCTGCGCGGAGTATGGGCTTGCAGGTGGTGGCGCTTTCGGAAGAGGCTGCGTAAGGGCAGCCAGGCGCAGGGGTTCATCAAGCGCATCCGCGAAGGCTTGAATGTCGGGGAAACGCTGCTCTGGATTCTTCGCCAGCGCTTTGAGTACGATTTCATTGATCTCAGCAGGTATACGTGAGCCTAAAGGAGCCGGACTACTCTGAACCTGCTTTATTATGAGTTCCGTTGGATTATCACCCGCGAATGGTGGGAATCCACTCAGCCACTGGTAGATAACGCAGCCCAACGCATACTGGTCAGCAGCAGCCGTAATTCTGGCACCTGTCACCTGCTCAGGTGCCATGTACATAGGGGTACCTGTTATGATGTGTTCGTCGGTAGCATCAGAGCGGGTGAAGGTGGCAATGCCAAAGTCACTGAGCAGAATATTGTTCTCTTCGGAAACTAAAATATTTGATGGTTTGACATCAAGGTGGACAATGTTCTGGTTGTGCGCATAGCTCAAAGCCGAGGCTATCGCTGAAACATAGGAGCGAATAGTAGCGAATGGCACCGGTGTGCCGGGTGGATGACGGTCCGCCAGGCTGCCAGATGCATACTCCATAACAAGATACGCGAAAGATCGACCTCCACCGCTATGAATGCCAAAGTCGTAGATAGGAATGATGTGGGGATGCTTGAGCTTCTCGATAAAACGGGCTTCTCGTATAAATGCATTTTGGCCGGCTTCGCTTATACCAGAGTGGAGTATTTTGACCGCCACGCGCCTGGCAAGATAGGTGTGCCTGGCAAGATAAATGTCCGCCATGCCCCCGCCGGCAATCCGTTCAGCCAGGTGGTAGTTGCCAATTTGTTGTCCCGCGAGATCAACCATTTCTCAATTATCCTAAAAATATGTCCCGCAAGTTTTTCAAACATGATATTTAGAAGATTCTAAAACAGCCAGTTGAGTTTGTCAAGCAATTTGACACTCTCAACCCAGGCTTGAGGATGATTGCCAGGAAGAACTGAGTGGTGAAAGAGCAAGGCGACCGCAAGGGTCGCCTCTACTATGACGCGGCTGTGAAAGACCGGACATTCTTAGTAGAGGCGACCCTTGCGGTCGCCTTGCTCTCCGCTACAGCAATCATCCTCAAGCCCGACATCACTAACCAGAAAAGAGCGGTTAAGATTTCTCAACCCGATACCAGTACTTTTTTATCATACTGGCAGGTATTAATGCTTATACCTGCATATTCGTCACTTATATTATTTGTAAGTCAATAATGTTTATTCAGTGTCAACAAGCTTCATCGTAACATAACATAGAAGAAAGAGTGAAACAGTGATAAACCATCCCAGAGTTCTGGTTGTTGATGATAGCCCCACAACCTGCCTTTTTGTCGCCTCTACCCTCGAGCAAGCGGGGTTTGAAGTGGAAATCGCGCTCAAAGGGCGAGAGGGTCTTGCCAGGATCATGAGATACCAGCCTTACTGTCTCGTCCTGGATGTAATGTTGCCGGACATGAGCGGCTATGCGGTCTGCCGCCAGGTGCAACAGAGTATGCTGAAAAATTCGATATACATTATCCTTATCAGCGCGAAAAATGCCCCTCTCGATCAACGATACGGGCTGAGTCAGGGAGCTAACCGCTATTTGCCGAAACCCTTTACGGCAGGGGAACTGGTGCAGGCGGTATGGGAGGGAGTTCCAGAACCCTTGCGTCGCATCGTTCCTTCCACACTGGCCGCTACTCCACAGGCAGATGCGCCTCCGGCACTGTCAGAGCTTCTGCCGCGCCGGGTTAGCAATCGGGGTGCCATGCGCACGAACAGCCCTTTTGCGCGTACTCCCGCCATTAAAGATGACCAGGCATCGCGGCTCTATAGCGCCATCGATGGCAAGAAAACGCTGGCCGATCTTGTCGCAATGACGGGTCTGGAGGCTAAAGCAGTCACAGCAGCTACGCGCGTACTCATCAAAGAGAAATATATTCAGCTCTATGATGTGGCAGGACAGCCTGTAGAGAAAACTCTGTAAGGCCAGTGACACGCTTCATAAAGGAGATAGTCTGTGAGTTCAAAAGAGATTACTGATCTCATCATAGGGTTTCAGGCCGTAATTACCTTACTCATCTCACTGCGCGCCTTCTATCTCTTTTTCAAGACGCGCAGTGACACCCTCTTTATCGTGGGGTTAGCGATGGCGGTGATTGGCACAGGCGGCATCGCCGGATTGATGGGTGATTACGTTATTACAAGCATCTCCTTCAATACCTTCTGGTTTCGCTATATCGGGCAGATCGTCAGCTACCTGTTCATTTTTTTCATCTCGCTACCTGGCGCGGACCGCCACGCACACGCTCTGAAATGGGGGAATATCGTCGTCTCTGCTGGTATGGTGGCTTTGCTAGTGCTGACTCCGATTCTCCCCCCGATTCCTGGCACTACGCTCACAGAAATACTCAGTGGCGCGCGCGGCCTGGTCTGCCTGGCGATATGCTTTAATTACTATTTCGTGATTTATGGCATGAAAGGCACACGCTTCAGTTTTCTGATGTGCGCCGCCTTTCTTTTAATAGCCACCGGCATTGGCGTGTACACCATCAAGTTTTCTGTGTCAAACCCGTTGCCCTACGACTATGCGGGAGATGGTACGCGCGCCATTGGGCTTGCGCTTATGCTGGCAGCCTTTTTCGTGGGGTAAACAGGAGACAATTCAATTTTATCGGTAGATACACCTGCCTTATCAACAGGCCCACCTTAGTACGACAGTGTTGCCCATTCCCATACTCCCACCCTGTGCGGCGACTGTGAACGTATCATCGCAGCCTGTCGTGACGCTGATCGTCGTTAAATTCCCACCGGGCGTCAATGTGCCACTACTGGTAGGCTGAAAAACAGCACCACTGGCAGTTTTGGCCGTCCAGAACAATTC
Source organism: Ktedonobacteraceae bacterium (assembly GCA_035716135.1). Lineage (GTDB taxonomy): Bacteria > Chloroflexota > Ktedonobacteria > Ktedonobacterales > Ktedonobacteraceae > CF-113. The sequence continues at coordinate 6,658 of DASTKD010000379.1, read as the reverse complement.
GCCCTGCCCTCCTGCCACCATATAGGGCGTCATAGTACATTGATACGCAGACCCGGTTGTGATAACACTACAGCCACCCCAGTTGACCCCCACTACAGCATTACAATTCCAATTCACATTGATACCGTTCCCTTGATTGGTAGCAGCAAACAAGAAGAACGCCGTGACCGGACAGGCACGGTCCGGCACAAAAATAGTGACTTGCATCGATTGGCCGGGAGACATCGTGGTTCCGTATGAACTGAACGTGATATCCGGGTTGCTGGCGGAAACGTTCCAGGATAAGTTCTGCGTTGCGTCCGCATTCACACTCAAAGTTTCCGGGCAAGTCCATCCGCTACCAACGGCGTATGAGCAACCCGAAGCATTTGGGAAACTCCCCTGCGAAAATGAGAGCATGGCCGGAACAGAAGTTGGCGACGGGCCGGGCGTGGGTGGCGTCGGTGGAGGAGTTGTCTGAGTTGGCGGCGGTGGTGGTGGCGCTACCGTTACCGTCGGTGGTGGCGTTGTGACCGTTGGATCGAGTCCCACTGTCACAGTCTGGGAAGGAGCGTTTGTGACGGTAGGAGGTGTTTGCGTAGTTCCCGAAGGAAGCACGCCGGACTGTCCGGTTGGCGATGATTGCAGGGGAACACGAGTTGCGCCCCCGGTACCGGTTGGCACGAAAGCGACACCGTTGGGAGTCGTTGTCAATCCGGGCGTCAATGCTGGTGCCGGACCGCTACTTGATGGCCCCCTGTGAGTCCAGACAGCAAGGCCGGAGACAAATACTATAGCTACTGCCAGGGCAATCAGGGCAACCCTCGTTAGAGACATGCGCCCGCGTCCATACCGCGTATGCGCGGGAGGTGTAGCAGGAGTAGGAAAGGGCAGTGGGACAGGAAAGGGAGTTACAGGGGTTGCAAGCTTACCCGATACGCCAGTCGAGTTTGCGACGGTGGGTACCGGTGTATCCATCGCGGATTGCACCCTGGTTGGTACTGGTAGAGTACCCGCAAGCGAATCTGCCCCGGTTGGCACTGGCCGCGTACCGGCAAACCTGGAGCTTCCCGCCGCCAGTGTCTCATCAAATTGTGAGTTTTGTTTTTTGGTGGGGTGCTGATCTGGCAAAAGCGTAGCTGATAACACCGGAGACGACGGAATCGGTACCGGCGTACTCCCCATTGTTGGCATTTGTTCCTGTATGAGTTCAACGCTCTGGCTCGCTTGCTCGAAAGCTATTGCGAATGCCTGAATGGTGGGGAAGCGTTGCGCGGGCTCCTTCTCCAGGGCAGTCATGACGACCTGCTCCAGCGCCGGTGGAATGTCCGGCACTTTTTGTCGCAGTGGCGGCGGTGTTGCATACATATGCTGAGCGCATAGTTCGGCAAACGAACCATAGTATGGGCGTTCCCCGGCCAACCATTCATAGACGACGATTCCCAGAGAATACTGGTCGCTCGCTGTGCGCGGCTTGCCCCGAATCTGCTCCGGCGACATGTAGGAAACTGTTCCCACTACATTCTGAGTACTCTGATAGCGCGAACTTTGACCGATCAGAGCGATGCCGAAATCGCCTACCAGAACCTCGCCGCGTTTCCCCAACAGCAGATTTTCCGGCTTCACGTCGCGGTGGATGATCTTCTGCTCGTGCGCATAGTGAAGACCATCGGCGGCCTGATTGAGATAAATAGCAACAGTAGATGGTTCCAGACGGGTATTTTTTGCATAGCGCTGGCGGAGCGAACCGTTTGGAGCCAGGTCCATAACGAGGAAAGGAATATTCTCGTCCACGCCAAATTCCAGCACACGCACGATATGCGGATGGTTCAGATTGGCAATGGTACGAGATTCTTTCAGAAAACTCTCCATATCCTCATCTGACAACTGGGTGAGAAGCACTTTAATGGCTGCCTGCGTTTTCAGGAAAATATGCTCACCCAGATAGACTTCCGCGAAGCCACCGCGTCCTAACAGCCGCGCCAGCCGATAATTGCCCAGTTGCTGACCAACTCGATCTGTCATGTCTGCCTCCTGATGGCAAACGTGCCTGCGTAAGCGTCGTACGCTGCACACTGCGCTTGCATCCATCCGCAGGAAAGTGAATGGAAACAAGCATTCCCCCGATTGCATATCAGTATAGCGACATATACTATCTTTGTAAAGAGATCACTCATCGATATAGCAAAGAATGACTATCAATATTTGCATCTAATATGAGTTGACTGGAGGCGAGCAGAGTACCCGCCCCTGATTGCTCATACAAAAAAGTGACGCCCATGTGTACAAAAATTCCCTGTAACGCTTTCGCGTCAGGTGTGTTATACTCTGCATACAGACAAACATCCGTTCACATTTCGGGGAAGAGAGCCAACGCATGGGTGATGTCACACCATCAGAAATCGGGCCATTCGCCATTATTCGCCTGCTACATGATAGCCCGCTTGAGTCCGTCTACCTGGGCAAACAGCAGGGACGCGCCAAAAATTACAGCACTATCCATATCTTCCATGTCCCGCTTGCCACAAACGAGGAAAAGGAAAACTTTCTCGCGCACGCGAAGTCTCTCAAAAAACTGAAGCATCGCAACATCGCTGAAAGCCTTGATTTTGGCCTGCTGCCCGGTGCTGAACAGGCAGCGACGCGGGGCTACCTGGTTACACAGTACGTCTCGGACGGGAGCATTCTTGAGCGCTTTCCCCAGGGCAAACCCGTTATGCCGGATGAAGTCAAACGAGCGCTCTCACCCATCGCGGACGCGCTGCAATACGCGCACGCCTCGCACATCTATCACCATCATCTCCACCCTGGCGGCATCCTCATCGACGAAAGCAAACAATTCTTGCTCACAGGTTTCTTGCCTGTGCCGCCTCAATTATACGCTGATGACCCGGACGCGCTGCCCTACATGGCCCCCGAAACGCTGCAAGGCAATCCTGGGCCGGCCAGCGACCAGTACGCGCTGGGCGTGATGGTCTACGAATGGCTCTGCGGACGTCGCCCCTACAGCTCGACCGACCGCGCAACATTACTACGTCAACAGCAGAGCGAACCACTGCCCGCGCCGCGCAGCCTGAACGACGCCATCTCACCCGCCGTTGAACAAACGCTGCTCAAAGCGCTCGCCCTGAATCCCGACGAGCGCTATCCACGTCCCCTGGCCTTTTCCAGCGAATATTTACGCGCCCTGATGGGCTTTGGCGCGCCCGCCCCCCATACAACCAGTGTTTCGGGAGCGGGCGAAGCGAGAGCGAACGCGGGGATAGATGAGAAAGGAACGGACACAAAGAGGGGAGACGCGAAGGGAGCGGACGCGATCAATCGCGTCCCTACAACGTCGCGCAATGATGTGCCTGTTTCACACGGTATACATCGTACATCGGAGCAGTCGGCGACATCCATCGATGAACCGCGCGGCGATCGTGTGGCAGAACCGCAACCCGCGCCCGTGCAGGAACCGCGCCCCCTGCCCAAACGTTTCTCGACGGGCAACATTAGCGACCTGGGCGAGACCGTCACGCATGATTTGCGGGAAGACGGCATACTATCAAAACGCCTGGGCGGGTACGAAGAACGCGCCGCGCAGGTTGAAATGGCGCAAATGGTCGCGCAGGCATTGATTGAAGAAAAACATGCCGTGATTGAGGCGAGTACGGGAACGGGAAAAGCGCTTGATGTGGACACTCCTATTCCAACGCCATCTGGCTGGAAGCGCATGGGCGATCTCGTCGCGGGTGATTATGTATTTGATGAGAAGGGATACCCAACCTGTGTCACGGCAGCATTTGAGGTTATGCACGATCATAAATGCTATGAGGTTGTTTTCAGCGATGGCTCATCGCTGATTGCAGACGCCGAGCATGAATGGGTATCTTATACGGCTTTAGACAGGCTATGGCAAAAACGACCTAAGACGAATGTATATCGAGCGAAAAATTTCATAACCCCGGATCAGCTTCTCTCGCTTGAGCAGCTTATCGCTCTCTCTACAAATGAGAGCGCACTTTCAGTGGACGCGGCAGTAAAACTCATCGGAGGCCATCATTGGAGCGTCTATCAAGCTGCTCGTCAAATAGCGCCTGTCAACTCGAATACGCTACCCGCACGCTACCCATATCTGGAACTTCTCGCTACCGTGAAAGATCGCCTGACAAAAGACCTGGGTGAACAGCGCAGGGATAAACGAGCATATACTATTGTCACTACTGAGAAAATGGCAGCCACGCTCACGGTTGGCTCAGCGCCAAGAGCTAATCACGCTATTGCTATCGCTGGCTCCCTCAAACTTCCAGAGGTAGACCTTCCTATTGCACCCTACTTCCTCGGTGTCTGGCTCGGTGATGGTAGTAGCTACAGCAATCAGATAACAACCGCCGATCCAGATCTCATTACTGAGATTGAAAAAGATGGCTATACCGTTCGATCTTTAAGAAGCCATCCTTATCTATATGCTGTTGATGACGAGAATGGTAAGGGTACAAACCGATGGCGACCCGGCATGACCGGTCGCCTGCGCGCGCTCGGGCTTTTATTAAACAAGCACATCCCGGCAATCTATTTGCGCTCCTCGGAACAACAGCGCCGCGCCCTTCTTGCCGGACTCCTTGATACCGATGGTACAGTTAGTCGTACCGGAGCTATCGAGTATACAACCACAAGTCCGCAGCTCGCGCAGGGCGTATTTGAACTGGTCTGTTCGCTTGGCTTCCGGCCTACTCTTCGTAATGGACGCGCGCGGTGTAAACAGAAAGACTGTGGTCCCAAATGGACGTTATCATTCACAACTGAGGAATCAGTCTTCCAACTGCCGCGTAAAGCAAATGCTCAACAGGAACGGCTTCGCAATTACACCCCCGCGCGCAACCGATTCCGCTATGTTACCGAGGTCCGCGAAGTGCCTACACGCCCGGTACGGTGCATTCAGGTCGATTCTGAAAGCCATCTGTACCTTGCTGGACGAACTATGATTCCAACACACAATAGCCTGGCCTACTTGCTTCCTATTGTGCGCTCCGGGAGGGGCGCGATCATCAGCACCGCCAACAAAGCCTTGCAGGAGCAGCTTTTCTATAAAGACATCCCCTTTGTGCAGAAGAATGTGCAGGAGTTCGATGCCGCGCTGGTCAAGGGCGTGGGCAACTATATCTGTCTCGACCGCCTGCTTGAGGTACGCCAGGAGGGGGCATGGGCCGCTAAAAGTTCCGACTACTCGCGTCTGCTGAATGTGGTGCAGGAGTTCGAGCTAACCATCCCCGGCGATTTCGAGGCGCTGGGTTTTCCTGTGCCGGGCGAATTGATGCATCGCGTCAACGCTGACCGCGATCAATGCACCTGGAACGAGTGCAAATATTTCAAACACTGCTACGTGCGCCAGATGAAAGAGAAGGCGGAGATGGCGCAGGTCATCGTCGTCAATCATACCCTGCTTTTGCTGGATGCCGCCTCCGGTGGTTTCGTGCTGCCGCAGCGCGAAGCCGTCGTGATCGATGAGGCGCACCACCTGGAAGAAGAGGCCACCCGCGCCTTCACCATCACCGCCAGCCAGTCCCATGTATATGCTTTGCTGGCCCAGAAACGCCTGCAAACCAATAGCTCGCCCGAACTGCAACAGGAGGTGAAAACGAAACTGATCCTGGCGTGGGACAGGCTGGCATCGGTGGCAGACCCCGGCGCGAAGGGACGCGCCAACCTGCGCGGCCCGCTCGAAGAAGGGCTGGTACTGGCAAGCACCATCGAAAAGCTGGCAAATTCGCTGGAAAAAGAGCAGCCGCACTTTATAGTCGAGAAAGAGAACATCCTGTATACCCGGCTTATCGCTCGCACGCGCACACTGGCCTCCAACATTCGCGCCGTCTTCTCGGTAGATCAGCCAGAAAAGTACGTCTATTACGTGGAGCGTGTGCCACTGGCCGGACGCAGTCGCAACATCTCTCCTCTGGAAGTGTCAGCCGCCCCCCTGGATGTGACGCAGTGGCTGAAAAAACATCTGTTTGATCGAACGCATGTTATCTCAACCTCCGCCACGCTGGCTACCATCGGAGCCGACACGCGCAAGCCAGAAGAGCGCGGCTCCTCCTTCAGTTATTTCCGCTCGCGCGTCGGCCTCAACAATGCCGATTATCCCGACATCCTGGAGAGTATGCTGCCACTGAGCTTTGACTACGAGCATAACGCGCTGCTCTACCTGCCCCGGCATCTGCCCGCCCCGGCCTATGGCGATGGTGAAGCGTACACTGGCTATATGAAAGCGATGGCTGGCGAAATGCTCAGCCTGGTGCGAGCGTCGCACGGGCGCGCCTTCCTGCTCTTCTCCAGCCGCCGGATGCTCAACGATGTCTACCAGGAATTTCTGATGCGCCTGGAGTCACGCGACCACTTCCGCCTGCTCAGCCAGGAAGACCGCAACATGACACGCCTGGAACTGGTGCGCGAGTTCCGCACCGCCAAAAGCGCGGTACTCTTCGGCCTGAAAAGCTTCTGGGAAGGCGTCGATATTGCCGGAGAGGCGCTATCGCTGGTGGTCATCGATAAGATGCCCTTTGACCCGCCCGACGATCCCGTGCAGGAGGCGCGCGTAGCCCTGATGAAGAAAAATGGCGAAAACTGGTTCGGCTCCTACGTGCTGCCCCAGGCCGTGCTGCGTCTCAAACAGGGCCTGGGACGCCTGCTGCGCACGCGC
>DASTKD010000378.1:0-9332 GCA_035716135.1 Ktedonobacteraceae bacterium | reverse complement strand
TGACTCAGAAGGTCAGGGCGCAACGCCTGGTATCTTTGCCGCAAGGAATACAGGAGAAGACAGTAGCCCATTCAGATCCGGTCACGCCGCTTCCCCTGGTTGGTTGGCCCTGCCCGCGCTGCAATGAGTCGCTGCTGGTCTGGGGAGACATGCATTTCTGCAAGCGATGCGGCCTCAAACTTCCACGCTCACAGGGGCAAAGCGTAAACGCAAGGCAGATAGGGGAACGGACGCGATAAGGGAACGGACGCGATCAATCGCGTCCGTTCAAGTCATCTGGAAGGGCAAAGGTCTACATGTGTAAGTAGCATTACTTCTTTACGAAGAGCATTCCAATAGCGGCCAGCACGAAAAACAGCGCCGCCGCTCCGAAAACGAGTTGATAGCCCAGCAGCACATGCGCAGACCCGGCAACGGCATTAATAATGGCACTACCCAGCAGCGGAGCCATGATAGCTGGCAGGGTAGTCGAGGCATTCCACACGCCCAGGTCTTTACCCGCCTTCTCCAACGAAGGCAACACATCGATTGATAAAGCCCAACCCACGCTTGTATACGCGCCATAGCCCAGCCCAAACACCACGCCAAGCGGCCAGAGCAAAGTCATGAGATTATTGGGAAAGATCACAAATGTCAGTGCAGCCAGCGCCATACACACCGTCGCGGCGCTGACTACCGGCGCGCGACGCTTGACACGATCTGACAATACGCCAAAAACCACCCCGCTCACGACCGCGCCCCCCAGGGCCAGAATCGCTACGATGCCCGTCACCTGTATGAAATTGGCGATATGTTGTACATTGGCGAAAAAGTACTCGATATACGCCATGAATAGCGATAGACCCAGCATAAGCGAGGCGCGTGTCAGGAAGACCATCGTGAAATTGAAATGACGCCAGGGAGCTATCCACTCGTGGAGGAGCTTGAAAGCCAGCAATAACAGGCTCTGCTCTTTTTTGACAGCAGGGGAGTGCTTCAGCCAGCGATTTTCTCGCACACCGCACACCGTCACGAGTATACCGAGTAGCACCAGAAAAGCTGTTACGGCATAATAAATGCCAGCATTCGCGCGGATCATACTGGTACTAAAGGAGTGCTGATTGACGCTGCCCAGCAGGAAGGCAGCCAGTGCCAGGCCCACCACGTTTCCCAGAATGGTCATGCCGCCTACGTAGCCCGCCGTTTCTCCACGCTGCTCCCCCGGCACACGGTCCGGCATCAAGCTTTGATAGGCAGGACCCAGAATGTTCTTCCCCAGCAGCAAGAGCGCCAGCCCGGCCACAAAAATCGCCAGGCTGCCAGCATTTACCAGCAACGGCGTGCTAATCATCACCAGCAAACCGCCGATCACGATATAGGGGCGGCGGCGACCAAAGCCCCCATGTGTGCGATCAGAGAGCATTCCAATCAGGGGCGGCAGGAATAATGAAATGGCCGCCGCGCCAATCATGAGCCAGCTTAGAAATAGCACCTGTTGCACACTGCCCACTTGCGTTGAAGTAATAAAAAGCACAATCTGCGCGGGGATTACAATCGGCAAAAGCGCCGCCGATTGGGCGTTGAGGGCAAACCATAACACGTTGAGTACCAGTTGGCTACGAAACGTCAGTCGGGGAATCTTTACTTCACCACGCCATCCACTTACCACATCTTGTTTATCTTGAACAGAATACATGCACCTTCACCTGCTAATTTTCTTTGAAATCTATGCTCCACTATCTGAAAGTAATGCTAATTACAGTATATTGTAGGGTTGCAAGTCTAGCCCACATATTCCCCGAAAGGCATCACAGGCTGCTTTACCGCATATATTTCCGCGTTTGACCTGTAATCGAATATAGTACTTTTTCCTCTAAATTGCCTGTAGGGATGCGATTGATCGCGCCAGTTCCGGCGCGTCGTCAGGTTAGCGGACGCGATAAATCGCGTCCCTACAAATTCGGTTCTCTTTATAGAGAGCGTATCACGGGTCTGCCAAGTAACAGGTAAAGTGAATAACTGCCCACGATGGCCGCGCAAATAATTACGGTCAGGGGGCCACCAATGAGGGCAATCAGCCCACTGGCCGGGAAATCGCCCAGCGGTCGCACACCCATGACTAGCAGGGTGTTGAGGCTCATTACCCGTCCGCGCATTTGTGGTACGACCCGAAGCTGGGTCAAAGTAATGACCGTCGCGCCCACGCCATTTTGCGACATGCCGAAGAGCAGCAAGGCCAGTAATGAGAGCCAAAGCGCGTGACTGAGCGCGAATACCACGAGAGAACCTGTCCAGAGAAAAAATGAGGTCAGCAGCAGGAGACCTTTTTGCTGGAAATCGCCCAGGGAAGCGACAATCAAGGCTCCCAGTACAGTACCTAGCCCGGATGCGGAAAAGAGCAAACCTAGCTCAAAGGCGTTGAGATGGAGAATCCTGATGGCGAAAATGGGCAGGATCAATGATGAGGATGGGCCAAAGAAAAGCAAGGCTCCGTAGCCTGAAAGTATCCAGGGCAAAGCGGGGTCGCGCCGTACCGCGCCCAGAGCCGCGCGGATGGCATCGAGCATGGGGCCGCGTTTCTCCATCGCCAGTTTTGCCGCCTCTTCTGGCACGCGAATGGAATACAGCACGAAGAGGACGCCAAAATAGCTGATGCCATTCAAGAAAAAATTGCCCGCGTAGCCCGTCAATTTTCCAGTCAGACCAATGGAGTGTCCGGCCAATGCTAACAAACCAATGGCGATACCCGCCAGGGCCGGGCCAATGACCGCCGAACCGTTGAACACAATCGATTGCAACGAAATAGCGTTCATCAAATCCTGTTGTGGCACGAGGACGGGAATGAGCGAAGAACGTGTCGGCTGATCGAAGCTCAATACCGAGCCGGAGCAGAAGGCCAGTATCACGACCATCCAAACAGTTACTACGCCGGTAATGGTCAGTACACCCAGTAGGAATGCCAGCAACATGGAGAGACTTTGCGTTATCAGCAGGAAGCGGCGTTTGTCAACACGATCGGCCACGCCTCCTCCTACCAGCGCGAACAGGAAAAATGACGAGGACTGCGCCAGCGCGACTACGCCCAGGGCCAGAGGGGAATTATGCGTGATCTGGAGTACCAGCAAACTTTGCGCGATGATCTGCATCCATGTCCCGACCGATGAGACGATCAGACTGATCCACAAAAAACGAAAGTCCCGGTAATGCAGGGCGCGGAACGTTTGCAGGCGCGCCTTCGTATCTGTAACGACGGGAACTACAGATACTTCGTCATTAGAGGCGGTACTACTCACCTTCTTCGTCGTCCTCGTCCCACTCATCCTCTTCTATATATGCATGATCTTCTCCGGTATAAGCGCACACACCAACTCTGGGGGAATTAACAATCGGCAGCCAACCCTCTTCTCTGGCCTTTTTAGAGCAATCGTCACAGTAGGCGTGTTCCACCACACCCCAGTAATCGTATCCAGCGCCTACTCTGGTAGCAGGTTTCCCGCAACGCACACACTTGATCTCAGGCGCGATATTGCGCGCGAGGATACGTACATCGTCCTCTTCATCTACAAGCGCCCCTTCACGCTCCCCAACCACTTTCAGGCTTAATTCGGTCGTCGAACCAAAATCATATTCGTAGCGAAACTTCTGGCCGACTTTAAGCACTTTTTCGAGAGATACCCCCATGCTGCGATCCTCCAGCATGTCGATCATCTCTGCTATCAGTAACTTCTTGACCACCAATTTCCGATCGTCTTCACTCTCCCCCATCAGTCCTCTCAAGTAAAGGTCTGGCGGAAATGCCTTCTGCTCTTCTTTCAGGAACGCTACCATGTCATCAATACTGGTAAATTCCTGTAATTTCAGAAGGAATTCGGGCGTCATTGCATCTACTAGCTGGGGAGGAAGGTCTTCCAGATTAAAGGCATTCGCCTCTTCCTCATCCTCCTCGTCCGTATCCTCTTCTTCATCGCCCTCTTCTGCCTCTTCCGCAAGGTAGAAATCTTCTGGATCGTCTGAATAGGAAATGTCGCCAATTTGAAAGGCGCTCAGGTGGCTGCAACATTCAACCCAGACATCACGGAAAAAGAAATCCAGGTCTTCGAGCGCATCAGTCGCAGGCAACTCGATGTGCATCCAGTATTGCGGGTTATAACGTCCCTCGGCTACAATATGGAAAAATTCTGTCTGCTCGCCTTTGCCAGCATTTTCACCCGTTCCAGCAGCAGCCATTGCGGCAATGCGCTGCTTGCAGTATTTGAGATGTTGGGTCATTTTGGATTTTTCAACTTCGCTATTACAAAAGCTGCAGATGCCCTTGAGGCTCTTTTTTTCGGTGGATGTATTTTTCATGTGTTTTTCTCACAATCTGAAGTATTTCACAGGAACACGCTTTATTATATCCATAATTACGCTCGCGTCAATGATTGACAGACTCAGCAAAACAGGGCATACTGACGACAGAAAATAGAATGTATGCAACGCGGGAGCCGGCGAGGCGCGAGAACCATGAGCCAGAAACCAAAATTGCGCATTACAGCCATATCACAGGCCACGCTGCGTCGCCTGCGCAATACCCCCACGTACTTCTTTCTGATTTGGCGTTGGACATGGTGGCTCTATGCTCTGGCCTGGATTGCCCTCGATCCGCGCTATCCCTTTTTATTTGTCCTGCTCGGCATCACCCTGATACAGGCGCTTATCGTTACACTGTATGCGCCCGTCTTCAAGCTCCTGTTGCCAGGAGTAAGCACAAAAAGCGTAAGTGGCGCGAGAAGGCGCAAATCACCGGTGGCGAAAGTAGCGAGGGTGCGGCGCTGGCGACTGAGAACGCTGCCGCCCATAACCACAGATGAAGAGTTGGAAGCCTTGCCGCCCATAGCCCGTTCGAGCAACCGTTACAAAAATATCGCCATTTATGGTCTGGATGTAGTTATCTGCGGCCTCGTCATGTATTTTAGCTCGGTCTACAAAACGCCGCCCTTTGGCAACGGATCGCCATTTTATCGCTATGGTTTCTCAACGGTCTTTGTAGCGGCCTTCGCCTTCCGCTATCGTGGCGGCCTGGCGGCAGCTATTGGCTATGATATGTTCGTCATACTCGGCCTCATTGTACCCCCGCCATTAGCGGCCCCATACCCGCACTTCATGATACAGGACCTGCTCGGCTCGCTCTTCGACGCGCCGCTCATCGCCATCTTCGCGGCCTACATGTCTACCCTGCTCGATAGCTACACACGCAGCAAACGACGCGAGCAGGATAGCGTGCGCAGGCAACGCGCGCTGATGAAGGGCTTCGATATACTGCTGCGCGGAGGTATAGACCGGTTGCAATTCTTGCAGCAAAACGCGGAAGGGATACGCAAAGGTGTCCACGTCGCGCGGCTGGTGCTGGCCTTGATCGCCCATCCTGAAACAGACACCCAACCGGAAATCGACACCTACCTCGATACTGGCATCGCCGAAGCGCCATCACCTGACGCCGAAAGAAACCGGGTGATGGAGGTAGCGCGCTCAGGGAAAAAACACAAATCGTTCGATCCGCAGCCGGTCGAGGGTGACGAGCAGCCTGAGGGCATCGCGCGCCTGTATCTGCCTCTCCAAAAAGACGGCCAGGTGTACATGGTTATGGGCGTTGAAAGCATTCGCGGCGAGCCGTTCGGGGAATGGCACGAAAACTACCTGAGCATCTTTGGAGCGCAACTGGTCATCATTTTGGAGAACATACGCCTGACCGAACAGGCCGCCGAGTTGGGAGCCATTGCTGAGCGCGGGCGGGTCGCGCGCGAAATTCACGACGGTATTGCCCAGCTTATCTACATGCTCAGCCTGAACATGGAAACGTGCGCCGCGCTCGTTCAACGCATTGTCGATACGCCGGATAATTCAGGCGATAAAGATCAGGCTCTGCTCCTCATTGCGCAGCAGTTGAATAAACTGGTAACAATCTCCAAGCAGGCGCTGTGGGAGACGCGCCACTACATATTCACTTTGAAGCCCCTGATTTCTGGTACCAGCACGCTGACCCAAATGCTGACCAACCAGTTGCATGAGTTCGAGTCCATCAGCGGGCTGCCGGTGCAGTTTATCATTGAGGGGTACGAAGAGTTGCCCAACGGAGACAGGCAGCGCGCGCGGCGACAAGCGCAGGTAGGCACCGCTATCTTCCGTATCACGCAGGAAGCACTGACCAACGCTTATAAGCACGCCTGCGCCAGCCAGGTGCGTGTGCGCTTGAAGCACCAGCCACACATGGTGGAAGTCGAAATTGAGGATAACGGCCAGGATATGCCGGCGCTGGCATTAAGCAAGAACGATGAGAGTGCGAGCGAGCAACAACGATTTTATTCCGGGCATGGCATGGGCGGAATGCGCGAGCGCGCGGAAGAACTGGGCGGCACATTCGAGGTCACACAAACACCCGCCGGTGGCCTTAGCGTGCTGGCTCGCATCCCCATTTGAAAGGCAGGCTCTATGACAAAGATTCGCATTATGATTGTGGACGATCATGAAATGATGCGTCTGGGATTGCGCACCGCATTTGAACCCGAACCCGACCTGACAGTAGTAGGGGAAGCCAGTAACGGAGCCGAAGCCCTGGCAAAAATGGCGACGCTTGATCCGCAACTGGTCCTGATGGATGTACGCATGGAGAAGATGGGCGGCATCGAAGCTTGCCGCGAAATAAAAAGCCGCTATCCCCACGCGCGTATCCTGTTGCTCACCTCGTACACCAACGAAGACGCCGTCATCTCGTCGATTATGGCCGGAGCCAGTGGCTACCTCTTGAAACACCTGAGCCGTCCCGAATTGCTGCGCTCCATTCGCCTGGTCGCATCCGGCCAGACGCTCATCGACGCCAACGCCACGAAGCAGGCTCTTGATCGCATCAGCCAGACGCCCGGGTGGGAACTGACCGAGCGCGAACGCGAAGTGCTGACCCTGATAGCGCGTGGCTATACGAACAAGCAGATAGCCGACGCCCTGACTGTCACTGAAAAAACCGCCCGCAACCATGTCAGCCACATCCTCGAGAAGCTGGGGCTATCAAGGCGCAGCGAGGCCGCCGTCTTCGCCGTCGAGAATAAACTGGTGCAGCCGAAAGAGAAAGAATAGCTGTATTGTCTTTAGATTACATGTAATCTGCTATTCCGCTCTCAAAGGCTTCTTTATCATCATTCTCAATGCCAAAAAGCGCTTCCAGCAGCGCAAACGTACCCTTGTAGAAAAGGATACGATTCCAGAAACTCTCTATCTCAGGATAAACTACAGCAAAACGCCGAAGAAAAGGCTCTCCATAGCTGCTGAGAATGCCTGCGAAGTCATAAGCTGGATCGCCTAATCCTGCGCCACCAAAATCAATGATGCCGTTGATTATCCGCTTCTCACGATTATATAAGATATTGGCTGTACCAAAATCTCCATGTTTGAGAACCGGTTCGTATTGAAAATTGCGCGGATCGTTCAAGAACGTCTCAAAGTGGTCGCTTGTCCATTTACATGTATCGGCTCTCATAAAAGAGAAACACTTCTCTCTAATGCGTCTGTAAATATCAGCCCATTCGTCATATGTATCCGACAGAGGAAGTGAACACTTGATAGCAGCCTGGACAAGTACACTATGAAGTTCTTTCAAAAAAGCGGCTAACTGCTGAGCCAGAACATCAATTGTTTTCTCATCGTGAATCCCCAGAAACTCCTCGCGTGAGAGGGGCAGGCCATGAATCATGCGATAGCCGATAAAAGCCTGTCCAACCGGCGCTACTACATTTTCAAAGATCACACGAGGAGTAGAGAGTGTAATTTTACCCTGTATCCCTGCAAGGATTGCATTTTCTCTTTGCAACTCCTCAATGCCGTCAGGATATTTAGGGAAGCGAAAGATAAACTCATCGTTGACAATGAGAATTTCATTATTCTGTCCATGTGAGTTTGACATAACCGCGTGTACTGAAAAGTCAGGATACTTGTCGTGGATAGCAACCAAATACAGTTCTTGCTGATTCATTGTTTATTCTGGTTCCTTAAACGTCTTTCTCGCCAAAAACTGTCCGCCACCTTTGCCGCCCACATATTGCCCCTCTTTCACAATAACCCGTCCGCGCAGCAGAACCGTATCGGGTACGCCCTGTACAGGTATTCCCTCGTAGGGCGTGTAATCGACGCGCTGGTGCTGGTTGGCGGCGCTGATGGTCATTTCGCGCTCAGGATCGAAAATGAGCAGGTCGGCATCGCTGCCGGGGGCGATGGTGCCTTTGCGCGGGAAGAGGCCAAAGAGTTTCGCGGGCATCGTACATACGAGGTCAACGAAATGGTTGATGTCCAGTTTACCGGTGCGCACGGCGTCGTACATGAGCATGACGCGGTGTTCGACGCCGGGCAGGCCGTTGGGTATCTTCGTGAAATCGTGCAAGCCCAGCTCTTTTTGCCCCTTAAAGTTAAACGGAGCGTGATCGGTCGATACGACCTGCAATTCGCGCCGTTGCAGGCCAAGCCAGAGGGCTTCCTGGTCAGCATCGCTGCGCATGGGCGGCGTGCAGACGAATCTGGCCCCCTCGAAGCCGGGTTGTGTATAGCAGCTATCGTCGAGATACAGGTATTGCGGGCAGGTCTCGCCCCATACTGGCAAGCCTTTCACACGCGCGGCTGCCACAGCTTGCAAGGAAGGAGCGCAACTGACATGCACGACATACAGCGGCGCTTCCGTCAGGGTAGCCAGCGTAATGGCTCGTTGCGCGGCCTCGCCTTCGAGCATGGCCGGGCGCGTCATGGCATGGTAGAGCGGCGCGGTATGTCTGGCAGCTACAGCCTCGCGCACTATAAAGTCGATGGCGATACCGTTTTCAGCATGAACCATGACCAGCCCGCCCAGGCGCGCGGAACGCCGCAGCACGCGATAGATCGTCTCATCATCCACCATAAAAGTGCCAGGATAGGCCATCAACAGCTTGAAGGTCGTTATCCCCGCGCTTATCATCTCATCCATCGCCTCTTCGGGCGCGGCTGCCATGTCCGTGATGGTCATATGAAACCCGTAGTCGATGACCGCTTTGCCAGAGGCTTTGCGATGCCAGGACTTCAAAGCCTCATCAAGCGTATGACCGCGCTGCTGGTTGGCAAAGTCGAGGATAGTAGTGGTGCCACCGCAGGCAGCCGCAATCGTACCCGTCTCGAAATCGTCGCTGGCTACCGTCGTGGGCAATGGCAATTCCATATGCGTATGCACATCAATCGCGCCCGGAAAAACATATTTCCCCTGCGCATCAATGACCGCATCGAACTGCGCTGAGGCAAACGCGCCAGACGCACCCAGCGCGGCGACCTGTTCTCCCCCGATCAAAATATCGCCCATGTAGTTA
>DASTKD010000377.1:0-13050 GCA_035716135.1 Ktedonobacteraceae bacterium | reverse complement strand
CCTTGCTCTCCATCATCTCGCCGGTTAAACGCCACCTTACCTGTAGATGTCAGGAAAATTTCTCTCCATGACCCGCTCAGGATTTGCCAGTGAGGTGTACCCCACCTGCCTGTATAATCCATGAGCGTCTCTGGTGAATAACAACCACCTGCGCAACCCTTGCAGATCAGGATGGTCGATAATGACCTGCATCAACCATTTGCTCAGTCCTTGTCCTCGAAAAGGCTCTAAGATAAACACGTCCGCAAGATAGGCAAATGTTGTGTAGTCCGTAATCACTCGCGCAAAGCCTATCTGTTGATCGCTCTGAAACAAGCCAAAATTCAGCGAATGTTCGATAGATCGCTTCACAATTTCAATGGGAACGCCAGCGGCCCAGTACGATGTGGTCAAGAAGCCATGAATTGTGGCAATGTCTAACCGCTCTTTGTCCGTACTGATGAGATATTCGCTCTGTCGCCATTCATGAACCATAGTCAAACCTCCAGCTAACAAAAATGTGAGATACTTAATCCTGGCCGGAAAATGGTTCAGTTACAACAGCCAATATGGGCAGTTCAATCACTCCAAAACCGAAGCGGGAAAACCAAGAAACACTCCATAGCGGTTTGCCGCCGCCGCTAAAGCGCATGTTTCAGCTTCACTTAGAGGAGCAAAGAGTTTCGGAGTGATCATAACTGCGTTCTTTTTCAATACGCGCTTCCAGGTGCCAATGACGCGGCCATCTAGCGCGACTGTATTATTGAGGACATTGCCCCATCTATCAAACTTTGTCAAATCCGACTCGTCGATCACGGCGCTGCGATCACTATAGCCAACAGTATACTCATCAAAATTTGGCAACAGGTATATGGTTTGAAGCAAATCATACGTTGGTGACGTAGAAGGCGAAAACCAGTAGGTCTGACTCTCTACCACATCATGCGCAAGTTGAGATGAAACCATTTCGAGGCCAGCTTTTGCGTCGGCCATCGTCAATCCTGACCACCATACAAAATCTTGCAGGGTGGCCGGGCCATGACTCGTAAAGTAGCGCCGGGCGAATTCCGCCAGTGCTTCATCATGGTCTACGGTTCTGGTTTGTGGCGCGCGCTCGTCAAGCAGGGCATAGGTGAATTGCTTGCCTCGTCTCGCACCACTACAAACAACCCCGTCCAGTTCAGCGTGCATGATGATATGACCCAGGCGCTGTAAGTTATCACAGGCAATGCCAGCCTGCTGGAGTTCGGACGCGAGTTCCGCGCGCGTAAGCTGCTTATCACCTTGTAACGCTTTCGCAAGCACGGCGTTGCTCTTCATAATAGCGGCGTTATCCAGTTCGAGAGTGCGGTCGTAATAGGCCATTGCCGCAAGTACGCGCGGAGCGGTGAGCGCGAGCATCCAGCGTATATCAGCGGGTGTGACAAAATGCCAGGTGGGCCGCATGACATGAGTGCGCAGGATAGCGCCACCGGCGAAAGCTTGCTCAATCACGTCGTCAGCAGCGTTTTGCAAGCGCAGGCCAAGCGCCCATTTCGCGGCCCCGTAATCCTGGGACTGGACAGCGCCCAGCCACTGTACCACGTCTTCAGGTTTCTCAAACGTTTGCTGACTGAGGAACTGGTTGTGAAGTCGCTGGTGCGCAATATCCAGGTTTGTCATGGTTGCTCCTTTGTGTTCTTTTCTGAATCTTACCAGATATGTCCACGTCTTTAGTATACCCGCGAATGAGGACAGAATCAGCCCTCGTTTCTGAGGGTGTAAGGCTGTGCCAGCCCGGCTTCTGTTGGGCTGGCACAAGTGAATCCGCTTCTTGAACTATCAGGCGCAGACCAGTTCTTTGTCAGGCTCCGCATCTACCTGCGATACAACTTCCGGCGAAAGAGGTTCCTGGGTTGCCTTGATGAGCCTGTCTTTCAGGAAGAAGGTTGCCACCAGCGCGACCAGGGCAAAGACCAGAATGGCGACAAAACCATGCGCGAGCGCTCCCGATAGCGCCTCTCTAGAAGCCGCGTTAGACGGAAGGTGGCTCATGAGGTTACCGGAGACGCCACTTGTGACGGCTGTTCCTACGATGGCAATACCCAGCGTTGCGCCTAATTGCCCCAGGTAGCGCAGCCCGGCGGTCGTGACGCCCAGGCGGCTTTCTGGCACAGCATTCTGTACTGCGACCATTGGCAGAGTGAAGAAAGTGCCGGTGCCGATACCCACCAGAGCCATGAACAAGATGGCTAACAGCAGGCTGGTTGCAGGTGTCATAAGCGCGATCAACAAGGCTCCCGCGCTCATGAGCAACGCCGAAACGATGGCAATGATGCGATAGCGTTTGAGTTTATTGATCGCCATGCTAGCCAGAACTGCCCCTGCTACCATACTCATAGAGAATGGAGTCATAACCAGACCTGCGCTGGTAGGTGAAACAGCCAGCGCTCCCTGGAAGAAGAGCGGCAGGTAGAGTGAGAAGCCTAACAGTACCATCGCCTGCAACAGCGAGAGCAGCGCGCCCACACTGAAAATCCGGTTGCGAAACAGGTCTAAAGGCAGCACTGGCTCGGAAGCTTTGCGCTCAGCGAACAGGAATAGAGCGAACAGCAGAATAGCCGCCGCGAGCATAACAAACACCTGTAACGAGGCCCATGCATAGATTTGATCGCCACCCCAGGTCAGTCCCAGCATCAGACAAATGGTAGCGGCTGCACAGAGCATCGCTCCCAGGAAATCGATACGGCGCACAGACTCCTTGCTGACCCTGATGTTGGCATTTCCCGAAAGATTGGTGGGGAGAAAGATCAGAAGCGCTGCAACGGCAATTGAACCTACCGGCAAGTTGATATAAAAGACCCAGCGCCAGCGCGTCGCATCAGTCACCAGGCTTCCCAGCAACGGACCATGCTCGGCAAGCCAGCCGCCGATGGTGGGGCCAATGAGACTTGAGACGCCGTAAACGATGCCAAAGAGGCTCATCCACTTTGCGCGCTCATCGGGCGGGAACAAGTCCCCGACGACGGTAGCAACCAGAGCCATGCCGATGCCAGCACCCAAACCTTGCAGCCCCCGGAAAACGATCAATTGATTCATGCTCTGCGAAGCGCCGGCCAGGATGGAACCGAGCAGGAAAAGCAAGGTGCCACCGAGTAAGAACCATTTACGACCAAACTGGTCGGAGAGTTTGCCAACGAGAGGAATCATGGTCATCGAGGCGAGGATATAGGCCGTCACAACCCAGCTATAGCGATCTATGCCGTGCAACCGGGCAATGATGCGCGGCATAGCGGTACCAACAATAGCCTGGTCGAGCGCCTCTAGTAAGAGCGTCAGCATAAGGGCGGTCATCACAGAAACGAGCGCGAAACCGCGCAGGCGCGGATGGTTCTGTGCTACGAATGCCGTGGATGCTGAAGTCATCGTGTTTTTTCCTTTCACTTCGCTTGACTTATCTTCTAAAGGAAGTATATCATTGAAGGAGGACAGAATCAGTCCTTGTTTTAAGGCTATTTCTTGAAAAGAAAACATTCAAAGAGGGGATTATTATGTACCATCCAACCAGCCGCGTACTGACGGTGCTTGAATTGCTGCAATCTCGACCGTCCATCAGTGGTCCAGAGTTAGCAGAGCGTCTGGAGATGGATGTGCGCACGGTGCGCCGCTATATCACGCATCTCCAGGATGTTGGCATTCCGGTCGAGACAAACATTGGCCGGCACGGAGGGTACCGGCTGCGTCCCGGCTTTAAACTTCCGCCGCTCATGTTTACGGAAGAGGAGGGTACGGCGGTCATGCTCGGCCTGCTGGGAACTTCGTGGCTTGAGATCGGACAATCGTCGGTAGCCATCGAAGGAGCGCTTGCCAAGGTCTCGCGCGTGCTTCCCATACGCGCGAAGGAACGCCTGCAAGCCATGTCTTCTCACCTGTTTTTCTTTTCTCCTCACCGCGAGACACGGCCCGATGTCTCGTTGTTGATCGATTTGAGCGAAGCCATCGGGCAACAGCAACGGGTTGCCATAAATTATCGTTCACATTCCGACCAGGTGACACACCGCAAGGTTGAGCCATACGGCATAATGGGATGGAGCGGACACTGGTACCTGGTCGGGTACTGCTGCCTGCGCCAGGACCACCGCACATTTCGCCTGGACCGCATCCAGCAATTAAAGGTACTCGCGGAACCCTTTGAGCGACCGGAGGATTTTGATTGCAGCGCCTATGTGATGAAGCAACAATCATCAGCCCGCTGGCATATTGAAGTGGAGTTTCAGGCAGCGCTTTATACGGTGCAGCAAAAGATTCCCGCCGCCTATGGCTCGCTGACGGCTACACCCGCAGGGGCGCTGTTCCAGTGTGAGTATGATAGCGTAGAGGACATGGCACGCTATCTCATGTCGCTCAACCTGCCATTCGTCATTCACAATCCGCCAGAATTACGCGAAGCGCTGCTGCGCCTGGCCGAACGAATGGTTCAGATCGCAACGACTTAATTCCTTCAGGTCAAACGTCACAATGGGTCATTTGACACTGACTCTTGAGACCAACCCCGCATATACTTGCCTTATTATCCTGTCATCATTGCATACAAGTATATGCAGGGAGGAATCTATGAGCCAGAGCATTGCATCCCGTTGTTACTCTTGTGGATGGCCTGTTAATCCGCAGGAAGATGATTTCTGCCCCGATTGTCATTACCCCGTAAGTCCTGCAAAAGAAGAAGAGTACCTGACATCGGCGCTTGCCAGCCTACAGCAGGCGATGTCGTATGGTGGCTCTCAGTTGAAGGTCGCTGAACTTTTCCGGCGCTATCAGAATCGCCTGCTTGCGTTGCAGAAACAGAAAGAGTTTCTCAAAACATCTCCTGAAGCGTTTGCAAGCACGCCAGAGGCAGCGGCACCTTCAAGTGTGAGGGTTACATCCGTCGTCTATCAGATGAACACGCCCCATGAGGGAGAAATTGTCGCACCGCCCGTCCCGGCAAATCCGCCAGAGCCGCGTCCGCTATTCTCATGGCGGTCATTCTTCGCGGATCAGGCTATCAACATCGTCGCTTCGCTGGGGGCATTCTTCATCTTGATAGGCGCGCTCAGCTTTGTTGCAACGACATCAAATCTCCTGCTGGCTTTCCTTATTGTGTTTATCGTTCATGCTGCCTTCGGTATTACAGGCATCGTCACTCACCGTTTTGCATCGTTCCGCATCGTCGCTAACATTTATACCATCATCTTCGCTTTGCTGGTTCCCCTGGTGGGCTTCTCAGTATACCGGCTGACAGGGGGGAACGAGCTTGAGCTATCCGTACCCGTACTCATCGCCATTTCCGCCACTTACGCCACCGTAGTCTATACTATGCTGGCTCTTTTCCAGCGTTACGCGCCTTTCGCTTACCTTGCTATAGCCGCCCTGGCGGCGGCCGACCTGGCGCTTGCCAGCGCGCTTCATCTCGCTTTATGGTGGTGGCCGAGTCTGCTGATGGTACTGGCCTTGCTTTCGCTGGTATCCATAGCCTGCTCGCCCGGCATAAGCCGCCTGTTCGATGGCAGGCGGGCCATCTTGCGCCAGCCGGTGCGCATCTTCATGTATGTGTTCGTGGCGATGGGAACGCTGGGTATAGTCACTGTCGCCCTGTATGCGATTTTTCTCGACGGAATCTTTTCGAATCACTCTACAGAAGCAGGCTATGCCATCCTGTGCCTGTCTCTGCTGCGCCTGCTATGGGGCATTGGCAGCTTCTACCTTGCCAGGCAAACACGCGGCATAGTTACTCTCACATTGCTGTTGCTGGTATGCGTGCTGGCATTCTGCTACGCCGTACAGTTCGATGCCACCGGCTATGCGCTGGCGCTCACTATCGTAGCCCTGTTCTTTGCGGGCATCAGCCGTTACGCCAGAACGCTCCTACAACCATTCGGCGCACTTGAACTTCAGCTCGACTGGATTGCGTTGGCGCTGGTTTTGCTGGTGCCATTCATCGTCTCACCACTACTGCCCTTACAACTGGCGGCACAGGTCTATTCTCTCGACTCCGTTGCGCCATACTATGCGAACTGGCAAACGTTAGCCGGCGGGGCGGCTATTATAGCCGGTATCGTTCTCACACTCAGTATTGCTTTCAAACGCACCGCTTTCTATACAGGCGCGAAGCAATCAGCGTGGCGCTGGCTGCTGTTGCTCGCCGCATTTCTGTTCACTTGCGTCTATGGCCTGCTTATAGTGTTTATGCACCTGAATCCCGTCTGGTCTTTCCTGGGAGCATCTATAGCATTCATGGTAGGAGCGCTCATCGCGCGCCAGCGTATCGACGATGCGTGGGCTGAGCCGCTGGATATAAGCGCCCTTTGCATCATGCTCATAACGCTGGGGTTAAGCCTGAATGGAAACCCTGATGTTACAAGCAGAATATTGATTTTCTTCTTCGCTGCAACTTACGCCATATTGTTCTACCAGCGCCGCCCGATCTGGCTTTTTGTGCCGACCATCTTCGCCATCGCCGCGCTTCTACTCTCTGCCTATTCGTTCTGGGTGTTCGTTTTCCTGATGCCCGCGCTGGCAATGCTGGCGGTCGTCATTCGCCGCTTTGCTGGCAACGCCTGGGCAGCGCCCTTTGCCATTCTCGCTTTGCTGGCGGGCATTATAGTGGGCGTCAATGGTTCTTTTTCCAACATCAACCTCCCATTTTATGGCGCTGCGCCCGGAGCATTGCTCCTGTACGCGCTGGTCGCCTTCGCGGCAGCGCTGGTCGAGAATCGCCCCGCCTGGCTCTGGCTGGCCGCTGGATTCGCGTTCTGGGGAGTCGTGCTGGCAACACAATTGACTCCCTACTATATGACTGGCATTGGCATGGGCGCGGCTACCACCGGCATCATTGTTGGCCGGGCCATCCGCATCTCACCTGAGAGATCAAAAATAGCGATGCCGCAACATCTCAGGCAATTCACCTGGAGTTGGCCCTGGTATGTAACGGCTCTGCTGGCCGCGTTGCTGATCGGTTTCTGGCCGCAAGAAAATCCTGCGCAGCCAGTCATCATTGCTTACTGTATGCTCGGCTTTACAGCGATTGCGCTGGTGATACTGCTGGTGGAACGCATACCAGAACTGCTGATCTTCCCGGCTGGTTTCGCGGCGCTCACCATCTGGCTGTGGTATCCCCGGCTTGACATGGCTTCGCTGATGATAGCTTATACGATACTCTGCGTGGTGATTTTCGCAACACAGTTCATATGGCAGGCGTTACCCCACACGAAAGGCTTGCTGGCAGCAACCACGCTGCACGAAGTGTTGAGCATCGGCGGGCAAACGCTCGTGGTGCTGGTTATTCTGGCACAAAATGGCGGATCAGTCGGCGCGGGAATACTGGCACAGGTGGGCGCCGGCGCATTATTCGTGCTTGCGGCCATGATTTTCGCCTGCGGTTTGTTGCGCCCTTACACGGTAATGCATTCGCTGCCCCGGCAAACCGATGACGCAACCCGCTTGAAGCGCATACAGATGGCCGAAGAAACGCGGCGCGCGTGCTATTATATCGCCGGACTGCTGCTTTCGCTGGTGGTTAGCCGGGAATTGTCTGCATTCCGGCAGACGCGGCTCGATGTGCTGCTGCTGGCTCCCGCCACCTACCTCACCATAATCGCGCCATTCCTCATGCGCGACTCCACGATTAGAGTACACCGCGCAGCCGGACAAAGCGCGGCTGTACTGGGCGCGTGTTTGCTCCTTTTGCCCACGCTATGGTTCAGTTTCAGCGACATCAATTTCGTGCCAACAGCGATCCTGCTGGGAGAGTCGCTGGCCCTGTTGACGCTGGGCATGATAACCCGCGTGCGCATCTTCATCCTGAGCAGCGCCAGCCTGGTCATAGTGGGAACGCTGCGCGCGCTCTTCCTGGCAACGCCGCCCTCGCTCACATTGATGCTCACCGGTATTACGCTGCTGCTCATCGCCACTACCTTGATCTTGACGCGCCATAAATTACAAGTCGTCTGGAAACGCTGGGATTAAGCCTCCCGGTGCATGTTGCAAATCAGAAACGGACGCTCCCTGTGGGCGTCCGTTGCCTGTTGTGGTATGATGTGGGCAATTCAGTTAGAGGAGGAACGCATGGAGCTTTCACTACGACTCGACACGCTGGGGATGGTAGAGGTGCGCTACTTACGTGGGAGAGAGCGCTTCCGAGACTGGCCTCCGTTCCTGTTGTTTGCAGCATCAAGGCAGGCGCGAGTGCTGGCCTATCTTTCACGCGATACACTTGAACAATTACACACACAAATCCTGGCTGTGGAGGAAGCCGCCGGCCTGGGTATAAACGACGATGGCGACGACGACGATGATGACGATAGCGATACAGATGACGCGCGCGATGCCGAGAACTTGAGCGGCAGAGAGTTGGAGGAGAGCGCACCGCTCTCGCCCGCCTTCGCCCAGGCACTCGAACGCCTCAACGACCTGGCGCGGCAGCGTCTGCCGGAAGTCGGCAGCAACCCCAACCCACATCCGACCAGCGAAGAACTGGTTGATGATGGTCTGGGGCTGGGTGATGAAGAGGACGCGCTGGAACAGCTTCAGGATGCCCTGGTGCAGATGATGGAGGTCGTGCGTGAACTGGCCGAGGAACTCTCCACCGACGCGCTAAAACTCACCGGTCGCCTGCGCTGCGTTCGCACCGACATTTTCTTTACGCAGTCCGAGCATGAAGAAAGCGAAGTTGCCAGCGACCTGGGCGAAGGTGAAGACGAAGATGAAGACAACAGTTTGCTCGATCTCGCTTTAGTCTTGCGGCTCTTTGAGGATGGACGCTCCAAAACCGACGACCTGCCTGCGGTTGAGCTTCAGCTCGACGTAGACGATTTTGAAAGGCTCCACGAAACGCTCGATATCGCGCTGGAACGCGAACGGCGCAGTCGCCGGCGTCGGGGATAAGTCCAGGTATCTAGTTCTAGTAAGGAAGTTAAGTTAGAGTATGTCCAAACCAATTATTCACCAGGAATTTGACCCCGCTCACGATGTTCTTTCTTATTATACTTACGATACGCTGACGCGCATACTGCATGATCTCGTCGCTGCCTATCCACAGTTGGCGCAACTCGAATCCATCGGCAAAAGCTACGAGGGGCGCGAATTGTGGCTGGTGACGCTCACCAACGCTGCCACCGGCCCGGCCAGCGAGAAGCCCGCCTACTGGATCGACGCCAATACACACGCTGGCGAAGTGACTGGCTCAACCGTGGTGCTCTATACTATCTGGTCCTATCTCACATCATACGGCTCCGATGAAAAGGTGACGAAGATACTGGATCGTTCCGCCATCTACCTGCTGCCCCGCATCAGTGTAGATGGCGCAGAAAAATATCTCACTTCGCCCTATTTCCTGCGCAGCAGCACGCGCCTGCATCCCTATCAGGACGAGCGCGACGGGCTATACCCGGAGGATATAGACGGGGATGGGCAGATTCTGGACATGCGCGTCAAAGACCCTAACGGCCCCTGGAAACGCTCAGAGAAAGACCCGCGCATCATGCGCCGCCGCGACATCGACGAAGAGGGCGGCGACTACTACCAGTTACTTACCGAGGGCCTGATTCGCAATTACGATGGCTACAATATCCCCATTGCGCCACCGCGCGAGGGCATGGACATTAACCGCAACTATCCTTACGAATGGGTGCCAGAAAACGTCGAGTCTGGCTCCGGCCCCTATCCCTTTTCCGAACCGGAGACGCGCGCGGAGGCCGAGTTCTGGCGCACCCACCCCAATATCAACGGCGTATTGACCTATCACACCACTTCGGGCGTAATCCTGCGCCCCTATGGAACGCAGCCAGACGAGAATATGCACACCAACGACCTGGACGTGTATAAGCTGATCGGTGAACTCGGCACAAAGTACACCGGCTACCCCAGCGTTTCGGTCTATCATGGCTTCCGTTACCATCCTAAAGAGGTCATGCATGGCGCAATGGACGATTTCGGCTACGACCATCATGGCTGGTTTGGCTTCACTACCGAACTGTGGGACATGCAAACCGAGGCGGGTATCGGCCCGCGCGACTTCATCGCCTGGATTCGCTGGCACCCCGAAGAGGACGATTTGAAGCTCATGAAGTGGAACGACAAGGTAATGGGCGGCGAGGCATTCGAGAACTGGCGACCATTCGATCATCCCCAACTTGGCCCGGTCGAACTTGGCGGCTGGAAGGGCAAGCTCTACGACCAGAACGCGCCGCTCAAATACCTGCCTGACATGTGCAAGAAACATAGCCGCTTCACGTTGTCGCACGCCTCGCTCAATCCCTATTTGAGCCTGCGCACGCTCGACATCAACCGGCAGGGCGAGAACGTCTATCGCGTCGTGGCCGTCATCGAAAACAACGGCTTCCTGCCAACCTACACCAGCCAGAAAGCCCTGGAGCGCAAGGATGCGCGTCCCATCGAAGCCGAACTGCAACTGCCCGAAGATGTTAATCTCATCGCTGGCGAACGGCGTCAGGAACTGGGACAGCTCGAAGGACGTTCCAACAAAATCTGGAACTGGTGGAGCAGCGCTTCCCCCACCGACAATCGCCGCAAAGTCGAATGGGTCTTCAAAGCCGCGCCCGGCTCGCGCGTTGAGCTTACAGTGCGCGCGCAGAGGGCGGGAGTGCTTCACAAAACGATTGTCCTGGACTAGCCACAGGCCGATTTTCGACTACAAAGTTACCTTATAAAAGCGCTTTTGGTTCTAATAGGCTATAAATCCGCTTTTTTCCATTTACTGCTAAGCTCTGGTATGGTATGCTAGGGCTTAGTTGTTGATTCCCGGCACCGCTCAAGAGGCCAGTACATTCGCCCGCTGTCTCGCGGAGTTAACGCGCCAGTGCTTTCTTTCACTAACAGAAGGATGCACACTCATGAAAACGGCAGTTGCCTGATAAGGAAGTGACAGATGCTACAAGAAGTATCTATGCAAAACGATCAACGCTTCCGCGCGCTCATCGAACACAGTTCCGATGCTGTTGCGCTTATTACTGCAGAGGGCATCTTTACCTATGCCAGCCCCTCCGCCGAGCGCGTCACAGGCTATGCCGTCAGCGAACTGGTGGGCATGAACGCCTTTACGTTATTGCATCCCGATGACCTGGAAAGCGTCCAGCAACAGTTCGTCGTACTGCTTGAGCAGCCCGGTCATTTTATTACCATTGAGTATCGCATTCGTCATAAAGATGGCTCCTGGCGCTGGATGGAGGGAACAGCAACCAATTTGCTGCACGATCCAACGGTGCAGGCGATGGTGGTCAACTTCCGTGACACGACCGAGCGCAAACAATTAGAGCAGCAACTCCAGTACAGCGAAATGAAGCTGCGCACGCTCGTGGAGTCCAACGTTCTCGGTGTAGCTGTCACTGACGGTAGCGGGCGCATTCACGAAGTCAATGACCGCTTCGCGCAAATAGTTGGCTACAGCAAAGAAGAAATGCTCTCCGGCGCAGTTACGAAGGATCACCTGGTACCGGATGACTACCGCGAGGTGCTGGCAAAGCATGAAAAGACCATGCTAACTACCGGAGCTATGTCCCCCTGGGAAAAAGAATGCCTGCGTAAGGATGGCAGTCGCGCGCAGGTTCTGATGTCAGGAGCTTTGCTTGATCGAGAGCGAGGTCTGGCCCTGGTACTATTTCACGACATCTCCGAACGCAGGGAACTCGAGCGACGCAAGCAGGAGTTTCTGAGCATGGTAAGCCACGAACTGCGCACGCCACTCACCGCTCTTATGGGCTTCATAGAGATCGCGCTGCTGGAGATCGCGCAGCAACGTAAATCAGCGGCCCCCATCACAGAAGGCATGATTACCCACATCGAGGGGATGCTCAAACAGGCAAGCAGGCAGGTGGATATTGAAACCCGCATGGTAGAAGATCTACTGGAGGCATCTCGCATGGAGATGCACCAATTTGAGCTTCTGGTGCAAAAGGAGAATCTGGTCTCGATCGTGCAGGAGATGGTTGCTAATCAGCAGCAAGTAGCGCACACGCGCCAGATCGAGCTGATCCTGCCGCCTGATGAAGAGGTATTGGTAATGGCCGATGCAGGCCGTATCGGGCAGGTACTCACCAACTACCTGACAAACGCCCTCAAATATACTCCTGCTGACCGGACCATCTCTGTATGCCTGGAGGTTGCGGCAAATACCGCACGCGTATCGGTACACGATGAGGGACCGGGGCTGACGCAGGAACAACAGCAACACGTATGGGAGCGTTTTTACCAGGCAGCAACCCCCAGGCATTACGGACTAGATGGCGGGCTGGGGCTGGGTTTAGCGATAGCAAAAGGCATCATTGAACAGCACAAGGGGCGGGTAGGAGTCGAGAGTACTCCCGGCCAGGGTTCAACCTTCTGGTTTAGCTTGCAACTGGCCGGTGCGAATAATCATCATACCAGGTAATGCCAGAATGCCCATTCCGAGGGCAATGCCAGATGCATTGCCCTCAAAGTCATAACCACCTCTTATTAATTCCCTCCTCTGTTAGATTAAGATTTGCTTAATTTTCTTCTGGCACCTTAAAATTCCGCGCTGTTGAGCTTTCTTTCTGTTATACTTTCCACGAGAAATGCTGGATGAGTTTATGGGGTTGACTCTTTTTTGTGGTTGAGCCGTGTATAAACTGTAGCTATTGCAAACCGCTTGATCGTTCAGAAGCTATTTTCGCATGTATCATCGAATAACTACCGTGCTACATGTAGCGTATCGCAATCCCTTGAGAGGAGGAAAGGAAACAATGGAGTTACGCAAATATACCGGACGCGCGCGTGGTCTGGCCGCCATGAGTCCCGAACGCCGCCGCGAGATTGCCAGCAAAGGGGGGCGCGCTTCCCAGGCGCGCGGCACCGCGCACCAGTGGACCGCCGAAGAAGCCTCTGCCGCCGGAAAAAAAGGCAGCGCGCGCTACGCCCTGCGGCGCGGCGAAGCAGTTTGAGCTTTATCAAAAATGAGTGCTGACCTGGCATATGTCAGGCCAGCATATTCATCTGTAGTTCAGTGATCGATCCCCTCTATTCCCTCCCTGGCCACCTGATCCCCGTGAGCAGCGGCCCAGCGCAATACCTCGCCGG
>DASTKD010000376.1:0-10769 GCA_035716135.1 Ktedonobacteraceae bacterium | reverse complement strand
TTTTGAGTGCCAGAAGCATCTTGTATTGCTTATGTTTTCCTCATTTTTGAGAGCAAATAATCAGCTTTGAACAGCCTTAATAGCAATAATACATTATGAAGCTGCTTTTTGCCAGATTTCCTGCTATTGGAAACTTTCGATAGCATAACTATTGACAAGTGAGTGTAAGTTTGTGTAAAATAGTGTGTATGGTGAGATTTATTTTCTGCCAGTAGGCTGCGAAAGCAATGACATAATCTATTGGTTTCGCTGCTTCAACTCAAATGGGGGCGATGAGGTATGGACGAGTCGAAATTTGATGGGGACATGCCTGCGGAGATGCGGCGCGAACAGATGCTGGCCTATGTGAGAACGCGGGATTTTGTGCGGGTAAGTGATCTAAGCACAAGATTTCATGTGTCAGAAGTCACTGTGCGTGGAGACCTGGATGTGCTGGCGGAGCGAGGTCATATACGGCGTATTCGCGGTGGCGCAATGCCGCAATCGCTGCCCCATCCAGAACGCCCTTTTGAGGAAATGCAGGGCGCGCGTGTAGACGAAAAAGCCAGGATCGGGCGAGTGGCAGCGAGCCTGGTCTCCAGTGGAGAGACAGTTATTTTAGATGTGGGAACGACAACTACCGCACTGGCTCGCGCGCTCGCCCGGCGGGATGACCTGTACGACGTGGTCGTATTCACGAACGCGCTCAACATAGCCATCGAGCTTGAGTCAGCCATTCCGCGCTTTACCGTCATTGTCACGGGAGGCACGCTCAGGCCCATGCAACATTCGCTGGTCGATCCGCTGGGAGGACTGATGCTTGAGCGTATCAATGCTCACACCGTTTTTCTCGGCTGCAACGGCATCGATCCCAATGGCGGCGTGACGAACATCAACTTGCCTGAAGCAGAAATCAAGCGCCGTATGTTGCAGGCGGCCAGGCGACGGGTCATCATCGCGGACGGTTCTAAAGTCGGCGGCATCGAGCTAGCCAAGCTATGTAGCATCGATGAGATTGATATGCTCATCACCGACAGTACCGCAGACCCTGCCATACTCAATGCTCTGCGCGAGCGCGATCTCGAAGTGCTACTGGCAAACTAACGAAAGGAGCAAAAATATCGCCATCGAATGCAGCTTCGTTACGGTTATCCGGTGATTATCTTTCATTGTCCCCTCAAAGTTAGGAGTAACGTCAATGAGCGACATGAACCAACTGGAGCAAGACCTACTCGCTGGTAGAATCAACCGTCGTGATTTTATTTTACGCTCGCTTGCGTTAGGCGTATCTTTCGGCAGCATCGTAGCTTTCCTTGAATCGTGTGGCGGCAGTAGCAGTCCCAGCCCGAGCAGCGGCAGCAGTACCACGCTCAAATACGCTAACTGGGCATCCGCCGAATCTGCCACGAAAACGCAAATTGACAATGCCATTCAGGCATTTGAGACCGCGAACAACGTCAAGATCAACAACATCCCCATTCCTTTCGACCAGATGCTGCAACAGTTGACTACCATGACCAACGGCGGTAATCCGCCCGATGTGGTGGAACTGAGCGGCAACTGGCCCTACGCCCTGGGCGGTAGTGGCGCGCTGCAACCCCTCAACTCCTATATTGGCAGTTGGCGCAACGATGCCTTCACGAACAGTTTCGAGGTAGGCACCTACAAAGGCAACGTCTACGCCGTCCCATTCAGCATCTCGCCTCACGGCTTCTGGTACAGCAAGGACCTCATGACCCAGGCAGGGCTGGACCCGACCAAGCCGCCTACTACAATGGACCAGCTCATGTCTATGATGCAGACCTTGCGCTCAAAAATGCCCTCCGACGCCTATCCTATTGGCATAGACGTTTCCAAGACCGAGTATGCCCTTGTTGGCTTCTGGCCCTGGATCTGGACCTTCGGCGGCAATCCTATGGTGGACGATGGCAAAGGCAATGTCACCATCAACTGGGCTGATGACGGCACGGTCGCCGCTTTCCAGTGGTTGCAGAACCTG
The DNA here is from genome assembly GCA_035716135.1 of Ktedonobacteraceae bacterium. GTDB lineage: Bacteria > Chloroflexota > Ktedonobacteria > Ktedonobacterales > Ktedonobacteraceae > CF-113. Next base: position 8,791 of record DASTKD010000376.1, on the reverse strand, counting down.
GTGAAGAATAAACTAACGCCGCCCGACCAGGCCATCAAAGCCGAGCGCGAACTGATGGCGAACGGGAAGATCGCTTTCAAACTGGATGGCCCTTACCTGACCGGCATCCTGGGTAATACCAATCCCGCCCTCAATACGGTCGCCGCCGTGAACCAGCATTTTGGCGTCACGACGACCCCCGTAGGGACGGGACAAAGTGGGCCAGTCACCGCAGCCGATATTCACAACCTGGGCATGTCCGCGCAGGCCAGCAATAAGGCCCTGGCCTGGAAGTTCATCCAGTACCTGACCTCCAATAAGAGCGTACTTACCAACTACCTGGTCACAGAGGGGATATTCCCGCATAAGAGCGATGTCGTTCCGGGCGGACCTTACGCCAATCTCTTCTCGGACCCCATTAGCCTGGCGTTCATCAACAACGTTATTCCAACGATGAGGCCGCCAGCCTATGGCCCGCTCTTTGATACAGCAGCCAGTTTCGTCGTCACTGCCCTACAGGAAATCGCCGGCGGTGTTCCCGTCAAAGCGCGTCTCCAGCAGTTGACCTCGGAAGTCAAAACGATCTATTCCTAACGCTCCATCATCTCAAAGCGAACGTGATATGATGGGAGCGAGCAGATTATCCAAAGCAGTTCGAGTGACGACTGAAAGGGAATCAGGCGGTCGACCTGGTTCCCTCTCAAACTTACACTGCTCCGTTTTTGTGCGCCCTGGTTGACAACGTGTGCCGGGCGTTCTAAATAGAGGTGAAAGACTCAACGCATGGCTACCCTCGATGCAAATGCTAAACAGACCGGCGCTGCCCTTACGCCTGAGCGCAAGCCCGGCTTTAAGCGGGGCATAAATGGCCCCTGGCTTATTTTTATCTTGCTGGTGCCATCGCTGGTTTTGTTGATCGGCATTATTTTCTATCCGGTTTTCAATACCATCCTGCTCTCGTTTCAATCGCTCAATCTCGCCATTCCATTTCTCAACCACTGGGTCGGGCTGGCGAACTACGGCAAAATCCTGACTAACCCGCTGTTCGACTTCTGGCACTCGGTCGAATTCAGCGCTCTTTTTAGCATTCTATCGACGGTGATTGCCTTTCTGATTGGCTTTGCTTTCGCGCTCCTGCTCAATCAGCGCCTGCGCTTCCAATTGCTCTGGCGCGGGCTGGCGCTGGTACCCTGGGTCATTCCCTATGTGGTGGTGGCCTACCTGTTTTTCTACATGTTCAATTCGCAGTACGGCATCATCAATCACGTTCTGACATCGATTGATCTCTTTGGCTGGCGTCCTTTTCCGCAACCATTGCCCTGGTTTGGCGGCGACGGACATCTGGCCGTCATTGCCACCATCTTTGCCGCCATCTGGAATAAATTCCCTTTCTTCACCTTGATGCTGCTGGCAGGATTGCAAACCGTTCCGCAAGAACTGGTTGATGCCGCGACTGTGGATGGCGCGGGAGTCTGGAGCCGCCTCTGGAATGTGACCATACCACAATTGCGCGGCATCATCGTCATAACCACCACCCTGCAATTCATCTGGAGCCTCAACGAGTTCGCCATCATCTGGGCCATGACTAATGGCGGTCCCGGTAACGCTACCAACAACATCGTTATCAATATCTATCGTACCGGCTTTCTCAACGAAAGCATCAGCTATGCAGCCACCATAGGCGTCCTGTGGCTCCTGATATTGCTGGTGTTCACCTACTTCTACATTCGTGTCATGGAAGGGAATACGGCAACGCGATGAGCAAAGATATATCTCAACCCCTTGATCTGGCAATTTCAGCTCCTGACACTGGAGAAGCCAGGCGTAACGGCAAACGTCCCATATCCATAAAGAGAGTGGTGCTTTATCTCATCCTTGCTGTGCTGCTCATCTATGCTTTCTTCCCAACTTTCTGGATGCTCTCGACCTCGATCAAACCGCAGTTGGAGGCATTCCAGGACCCGCCGACATGGTGGCCGCATAATCCGACGCTCCATAGCTACCAGATATTGTTTGCCGACCAGCAAGGCTTCCTGACGTACTTCAAGAATAGTCTGATCGTTGGCATTTTCACAACGCTTTTGACACTGCTGGCGGCAACTCCTGCTGGCTATGTACTCTCACGTTTCCGCTTTCGAGGAGCGCGCGCGCTGTTGCTGGTAATCCTGGCAACGCAGATGTTCCCTTACGTTACCATCCTGATCTCGCTCTATACCCTCTTTCGCCAGTTGGGAATGCTCAACACCTACCCGGCGCTGGTGTTGTCGTTTACCACCTTCTCGCTGCCGTTCAGTATCTGGATGATGAAGGGCTTCTGCGATACCATGCCAACCGACCTGGAGGATGCCGCGCGCGTGGACGGCCTGGGTCGCCTGGGAGTGCTGTGGAAAATAGTGATGCCCATCATCATTCCGGGTGTTATCGCCGTAGGCTTCTTCGCCTTCCTCAACTCCTGGAACGAGTTGCTTTATGCCCTGACCTTAACCAGCAGTCCCGATATGCGCCTGATTCCGCCCGGTTTCGTGCTGACGTACATTGGTGAATTTCAAGACCGCTGGCCCGATTTGATGGCAGCCAGCACGGTTGTCTCTCTCCCTATCGTGGTGCTGTTCACCATTTTCCAGAAACAACTCGTCAGTGGTCTGACCGCCGGGGCCGTGAAAGGGTGAAATATCTCAAGGCGCGTGGTGATGCGTTGCTACCTGACTCCCCATCAGCACACAGCGTCCTTGCCGTGCCATCGCAGCAAGCGCTTCGCCCTTATCTATAACGCCGCCATCGTCGCCACAGGCAAAGAGCCATTCATCCCAGGCCACCTTCTCCATAAATAGCGCGTAGGCTACCGGAGAGAGCGTCCTGGCAACGCGCATGATTTCCAGCGCATCATCAATGCCCGGCTCGAGTTGCTCGACAGCCTTCAAGCCGGCGTCTGCCAGCGCTTCAAACGTGCGTACCGTTGTCACCACGCCATCGCGCACTTCGCATACACAACCCAGCGCCAATTTTTCATGCTCCGCCGTCTCGCCGTCTTCAGATACCGTTTCCCACACTCCTACCACCAGGCTACAAGTAGAAGGAAGCGCTTCAAGAAAACGCTCAATCTGTTGTTTATCCCACCCGTGCCAGCTAAATGTATCGTCATGCTGATCTAGACGCAGCGCGACATCCAGCAGCGGGCGCAACGGGCGAAATAGCGGCGCGTCGCCATCAACCACAAGTAATTCCCCGGCTAACACTACTATGCTCCTTTGATATGATCCAGGTTAGTATACTATATCCCATTCTCAACGTGCTATAAGTAGCGGAGTGAATGGCCGCAATTAGCCTGAAAGAATTACACCGTGAGCGGCACAGCTTTCAATATTCACAATTTGTCGCCCTATCTCGGCGCGTTTGGCCTGCTGGGAACAATCGTATTGCTGGCAATAACCGGCATAGTTCTGTGGCGATACCGCGCCAGCCGTGCCAGTGGCTTTCAATGTCATATTCGCAACTGGCGTTTGAAACAAATTTGTGCCGTTGCCTGCTTCTTTTTCCTGGCAATGTCCGCCAGCTACTGGGTTATCCGGGAACCTCTGGGCTGGATTTACCTGCTTGTGGCCGCCAAATGCGGCACATGGTGGTTTCGCCGCGCCATCAGCCAGCGTAGCTGACTGCCTTCCCAAAATAAAACAGTCGCGGGAGAGTTATTTTCTCTCCCGCGACTGTTGTTTGTATGGGTTAAAATTCACTCACTCGAGTGCGAACCAATCGTGAAGTTAATGGGTGCAGAAAATGCTTACGCCCGATGACTGCAACGCTGGCAAACCCAGGCACCGTCAACTAGAGATCGCCTGAAAGGCATTTCCTTATTGCATTTTGAGCAATAGAACAGCCGATCCTGCGTCCAGTTAGTCAACCAGTGCCACGAACGGGCAACCATAAAAAGCTCCTTTTAATCATAGAAAGTTTTACATATTTTTCAGTAACCCCAACATCCTGCACCCAACAGTTTGTTAGAAGCATTGTCAGAAGCGACCTTTGACACTCATATTATAACACAGGTATTGAAAAAAAACAATTCCATGATGCTATTTTACGCATTTCCATAAAAATGGGAGAGGGCATATTATCTCATTTTTATGATAAAAAATGTTATTGCATTGTGATATATTCTATATATATTATCGTAATTACCTTCTGTCATGCCCACTGTAGGTCTGTGGGCGGACGTAAGAGAGCGGACGCGAGGGGGCGGACGCGATAAATCACGTCCCTACTACTCTGTCAAACTTCATTGAACTACTCTGGCTGTCATTCTGAGCGCAGCGAAGAATCTCAAGTCGGCGGGAGATTCTTCGCTGCGCTCAGAATGACAGCCAGCACGGCTTCATCAAGCTTGACGGAGTACTACGCACCTGTCGCATATATTTACAAAGTTAAAGCATTTGTGCCAGTATCTGGCGCATCCGCTCGACATCCTGCAAGGTTTCATCGCGTTCTTGTGAGGGGGGAACCTTCTGGCGCACAAAGGCGCAAAAGCCCGCGATGGCCGCATCCAGCGCGATGATTTCCGCCACACTGAGCAACAGAGCCACATCCGTGACATTGATCGGCATATTCGTCAGCCGCAAATACAGGCTTTCCAGCACATGCATCTGCTCATCGCGTTCGCGCGTCGGCTGGCTCATCCTCCGTGTATAAGTGATGTAGGCGCGAATGATGCTACGCACCGGCACCAGGTCATTGAAACTCAGCGCCAACGTGGGTAGATAGTTCAGGTGATAGTTAGGCATGGCTCTGCTTTTTGCGTCCTTTCGCTTTTCTTTGTGGCACTGCTTCCTCGACGCCCCAGTTCTCGCTATTCATGAGGACTTGCGCCTCCTCATGCTTGCCCTGCTCGATCAGTTGCAAAATACGCTCCCCGCCGCGCTGCATTCGTGCATTGATGAAATCGTGCCGCGCGCTGATGGCGTAACCGGAAAGAGCCAGCCGCGCGGCCTCCTCCTCTAACGCCTGTTGCTCTCTGAACCGCGCGACTTCGCTTGTGTGGGTTTCTGGCATAATGACGCTCCTTGTCTACGATCAGATAAAAGTTTCTCACATTGTGTTAAGCAAGGATGCATGGTACACTCAGAGAGAAGCAAGCGTACCGTCACGCTGGTCTACTCTGCGAACGGGACTGATAGCATTGGGCGCTACACTATCCCGTTCACACATGTCATGCATCTTGCACTTCAAGTATGGAAGAAAACTGGAAATGTCACTACGGCATTTAATGTAGAAATGCGGCAAAAAAGGAGATGCAGGATGGACAATTCAAGGATAGAGCATATCCATCAGGGGCAGATCATCGCGCAATATCGTGAAAACAGGCATTGGACGCAGCAGCGGCTGGCTGATGAACTCGGCGTCGATTTGCGCACCGTGCAACGAATGGAGCAACGCCCGATGATAAAGAACTTGAAAAGACGACAGTTTTTAGTAGAACTGCTCGGTATCCCCGCGGTTCTCATGGCATTAGAGGATGCAAAGCCACGTCTCAACTCGATCAGCCTACTGTTCAATGATGATCCGATGGCTTATCTTGAAAATGCCATGATCTTGCGGTTTGAGGCGCAGCAAATTGGAGGAACGCGCTCTGCCTCACAGGGACTTCCGATGTGGATGAGGGAAGTCACTCATTTTGTCAAAGAAACTCAGGGAACTGGATGGCACACGCGAGCTTTAGCAGTTCTCAGTATGAGCTATCTGTTACAAGGAACGATCGCCCGGAGTATGAATCTGGACTACAGCAGCGCTCATCAGTCATTCCAAAAAGCCTACCGCATCGCTCAGGAAATTGACGACCCGGAGTTGCAGGCATTAGCTCTCTTTAGAAGTGGTGTGACCTATATTAATGCAGATCAACCTGACGAAGCGATTACCTCTCTCAAAGGCGCTCTCCACACCATCAATGGATACGGCTATTCCTATCTCAAAGGGCATACCCTCAAATTGCTCTCAGAAGCGTATGCCAAATCACAACAGGCGCAGGAATGTTGGCGAAACGTTGGGCTGGCCGAAAATGCCTTATTGCAACTCACCTTGCAGCGAGAGCGGAGCATGTTTATTCAGCGAGAGTTTAGCGTCGCTTCCGTTACTGCGCAAAAAGGGGTGGATGCCGCCTTCTTGCACGATTACGACCGTGCTATCAATCTCATCAATAAGGGGCTGGCCCATGTGAAGCCCACCTTTATTCCCACCCGCGCTCGCCTGACTATTCAGAAAGCCGAAGCCTATTTTGGACTTGGAGAGGTTGATTTTTGTCTCAATCATGCTGAAGAATCCTTGATTATGGCGCGTTCGACTGGTTCCAACAAGACCATTTCGCGTGTGAAGCATCTCCATAGCAGTCTGACACAATCGAAGTGGAAAAATGAACGAGGCGTTTCTCGTCTGGGCGCATTACTGGCGACGCAATAATCAATGTCTTTGACGGACGCCTGAACCGTGTTCCCACTAGTTATAAATCGGGTTATGTGCTATATTACAATCGTACCAGGGCTAGACGAGTGCTTGCCCAGGGAACACTATTTGGAACATAAGGAAGGTACACAATCGTGCCGTGGTGTAAGTTTTTTGTCCCGAAAATTGCCGCGCCGGGCATTAAGCCAGACGACCCTGATTTGAATGAGCATATCATGTATGCCAAGTGCATCAAAGGTCATGTGTTGAAAGATGCTGAAGACTGGATTCTATGCGAGAACCTGCCATCGCCTGATTCGAAGTGCTGGCAAGAGGGTGGAGAAACTCTTTTTTCGTTGATGTATAAGAGACACAACCAATCACCGGAGCAGGGGAATAGAGACGCGCAAGTATCCCAGGAGGGCATCGCAACTCAGAGCGCGTCGTCCTGAGGATACATGGGTAAGCGATCTCTTTCTTCGCCTATTTTGTCGCAACCCACACCGGAAATGACGGCGCGGGTTCATGCCAACCTGTTGCAGTGGTATCGCGTCCATCAACGCGACCTGCCCTGGCGATCTACCAGCGACGCCTATGCCATTCTCGTATCAGAAATCATGCTTCAGCAGACGCAGGTCGAGCGCGTTCTGCCTAAGTATCATCAGTTTCTGACCGCCTTTCCCACCCTTGTCGATCTGGCAGCTGCGCCAACCGCCGAAGTGATTACCGTGTGGGCGCCCCTGGGCTATAACTCGCGGGCTGTGCGCCTGCAATCGATCGCGCGCCAGGTTATCGCCGAATTTGGCGGGCAAATCCCCGCTTCGGTCGATGAGCTATTGCGTCTAAAAGGCATTGGTCGCTACACCGCCGGGGCCATCGCCTGCTTCGCCTATCATCAACAGGTCGCAACGGTTGACACCAATATCTATCGCGTACTGCACCGCATCTTTCTCGGTCTGGAGCATCCAGAACCACGCATAAGCACAGAGCATATGTTCACCTTCGCCGAACAGGTTTTACCGCCTGGTGAAGCATACAACTGGAACCAGGCGCTGATGGACCTCGGCGCAACCGTGTGCGGCAGCACCAATCCGCAGTGCGCGCTTTGCCCGTTGCAAGAGCAATGCCAGGCATACAGGGACATGAGCCAGTATAGCCTCTTTCCCGGAGGAACGGTTCTGCGCCAGTTGCGCAAAGTGGCCGAGCCAAAAACGCCCTATGAAACAAAACCCTTTACCAGCACCAGCCGCTATTTTCGCGGGCGCATCATCGATCACCTGCGCTCGCTGGTCGCGGACGAGCGCATCACCCTGGCAAAGCTGGGGCCAATCATCAAAGCGGATTACAGCGAAGCCGACGCCGCCTGGCTGCTCAAACTGGTGGAAGGGCTGGCAAAGGATGGTCTGCTCAATTTTCAAGAAGATGGCATACGGCTCCCATAACTGGTTAATCTTCCCCGCGCGTGCTACATTTAATATAGGTTTTCTTGACGGCATCAGGTATACTAAGGCTGATATTTAAGCATAGCATCAATGTATTGGAGGAGCGCAACGTTGCAACTCAAAAGTTTTGACGATATTCAGCGGAGTCACCGCCATATTTTTCTTTCGCCCCATTTTGATGACGCCGTTTACTCATGTGGTGGCACTATTGGGGTACAGGTGAGCGCGGGTCTGCGTCCCCTGGTTATCACTATTTTTGGTGGCGCGCCCACCACTCCCGTCGAGTTCAGTACATTTGCCACCGATATTCATCGCAGGATGGGCTTCCGTCAGGATGCGCAGGCCGCGGTCGCCGTTCGCCGCCGCGAAGATGCCGCCGCACTCGACTACCTGCACGCGGACTACCTGTGGCTCGATTATCTCGATGCTATTTATCGTGGAACGCCACCATACTACACGACAGATTCCCAGCTGGTAGGCGAAGTGCATCCTGGCGATTTGTGGATAGATCGTGAACTGGCACAAAACCTGGTAACTTTGCATGAGCGGCTGCCCGATACCGTATGGTATGCGCCGCTGGCTATCGGCCCACATGTCGATCATCAAATCGTCTGTTCCGCCGCCGACCGCCTGATCCAGCTCGGGGCCAACGTCAAACTCTATGAAGAGTTCCCCTATGTCCTCGACAGTGGCGCGCGCGAAAGGCGCCTGAAGGACTTTGGCGACACCCTCGAACCAGCCCTGGTGGAGATGTCGGAAATGCTGCCTCTGCGCCAGGAAGCCGCCGCTATGTACACCTCGCAGACAGATTTGAACTTCGCCAACAAAGCAGCCATGCTCAATGCGATGGAGACATATACCTACAGCATCCGTCCTGTGCAAACCGTTCACCTCGAACGTTACTGGACAGCCAGTTAAAAGGGGTTATCGCATTGTCATCCTGA
>DASTKD010000375.1:0-4483 GCA_035716135.1 Ktedonobacteraceae bacterium | reverse complement strand
CCCAGGCGGTGAGCACATGGCAGGCGATGATGCAAGCCGGTCGTCCTTGCTTTTTACTCGTCATTGATGGGTCTCTCGACGATGCGCTTGAGCCACTGGCCACCTTTTTTGCTCAGGTGGAGGAGTATCTTCACCCTGCATAAGAAATGATACTGAGGAGAAAGCACATGACGCAAGAGGCATCTTCTGCCAACCTGGATCCAGAACCACCCTATATTCTAGCACTCGATATCGGAACCTCATCAACCCGTGCATTACTTTTTGATGCAACGGGGAACACGTTACCGAATGTCCTTGCTCAGCGTCCTTACCAGCTCAGGATTACGAACGAAGGCGAGGTTTCAGTTGATCCTGATACCCTGGTGGCGGTCGTTAGTCAGACCATCTCTAATAGTCTGGAAATGGCTGGCCCGTTGGCACAACACATCGGCGCTGTAGCAATAGATACGTTCTGGCACAGCATCATGGGAGTTGATGCCGACAATCGTCCTCTGACACCACTGATCATCTGGGAAGATACACGTCCTCATCATGCAGCGATAGAGCTGCGCGAGCAGCTCGATGAAGAGGCCATCCACGCCCGAACGGGAGCGAGATTCCATGCCAGTTACTGGCCTGCGAAGCTGCGCTGGCTGGCAACACAAGCACCTGATATATTTTCGCACGTTGCCCAGTGGCTGTCCTTTGGCGAATACCTGTATCGCCACTTCCTGGGCCGTTCCGTCTGTAGCCTCTCGATGGCCTCCGGGACAGGCATGTTGCAAACGTGCGCTCGCAACTGGGATACTGAACTGATGGAAGTGCTCAATGTGCGACCAGAGCAGTTGCCGCCTCTGGGAGATCTGCATGAGAGTGTGCAGGGGTTGACTCCCGAATATGCCTCCGCGTGGCCTGCCTTATGCAATGTTCCCTGGTTTCCCGCCACAGGAGATGGTGCAGCAGCCTGCGTCGGTTCAGGGTGTGCCAGTACGGAGAACTGGTCATTAACGATTGGGACCTCCAGCGCAATGCGTGTTGTTGTACCCCCTGAACAGGTGAACCCCCCGCTGGGCCTCTGGCTCTACCTGATTGATGCTAGGCGGGCTGTACTTGGTGGCGCGCTGAGTGAAGGTGGCAACATGCTCAAATGGCTGGATAGCATCCTCAAGTTGCCTTCGCTCTCTGATGTCGAGAGCCTTGTGGCTGCGCTGCAGCCCGATGGGCATGGTTTAACGATCCTTCCTTTCATTTCAGGTGAGCGGAGCCTCGGTTGGCATGCGAACGCACGCATGACCATCAGCGGCATTCAGGCACATAGCTCCCCTGCTGACCTCCTACGCGCAGGTATGGAAGCCCTGGCGTATCAACTCGATGCGGTTTTTGAGCAGGTATGCCATACCTTACAGATGGAAAGGACAGCGCCGAGGATTATCGGCAGCGGGGGCGCATTTCTCAGTTCAATGACGCTGGGGCAGATCATTACGGACACGCTCGGTGTACCCGTCTATCCTTCCCTTGACCACGAAGCCTCCGCACGCAGTGCCGCACTTCTGGCCCTGGAAGCAATGGGCATCCTACCTGATGTTGCGCAGGTGCCTCCTCATCTGAAACCGGAAGTCAAGCCGGATGCTGAGAGGCATGCTGTGTACAGGAAAGGGGCAGAGCGGCAGCAAAAGCTGTACCAGACACTCCTTGAGGGTAGGCCACGCTCCTTCCCAAATAGCTCATAACGCCCCCTCAGACTTTGATGAGGCTGAATATGCAGGAACGTACTGCACATAGTTGTCAAGAAAGGAACACACAATGCAACTTGGAATAATTGGACTGGGCCGCATGGGAGGATTTATGGCACAGCGGCTGATACGGGGAGGTCATACGATCGTCGGTTACGTCCGTCACGCGGAAACCGTGGAGGCTCTCCTCAAAGAAGGAGCTATCACAGAAGGAGCCTCATCTTTGCCTGACCTCATCAGCAAGCTTTCCACGCCTCGCGCGATCTGGCTGATGGTGCCTGCTGCCTCGGTGGATGCGACGTTGGAAACCATCGTTCCGCATCTCGCGCCCGGCGACATCGTCATTGATGGGGGTAATTCTTACTACCACGATGATATCCGGCGTGCTGCCGCGCTGAAACCCAGGGGTATTCACTATGTTGACGTTGGAACGAGTGGAGGTGTCTGGGGACTCGAGCGCGGGTACTGTTTGATGATTGGCGGTGAGGAGGAGGTCGTCCAGCATCTCGACCCGATCTTCTCTACCCTGGCTCCCGGCCTCAATGCAGCATCCCGTACACCCGGACGCGAGAAGATCGGGGGGACTGCCGAACAAGGGTACCTGCGCTGCGGACCAATTGGTGCCGGTCACTTCGTCAAGATGGTTCACAACGGCATTGAATACGGCATCATGGCCGCCTATGCGGAGGGCTTGAACATCCTGCATCGTGCGAACATTGGGAAACAGCAACAAGAGATTGATGCCGAGACATCGCCGCTGCAAAATCCGGAATACTACCAGTATGATCTCAACCTGCCTGATGTAGCAGAGCTCTGGCGTCGAGGCAGCGTGATTGGTTCCTGGTTGTTGGACCTCACAGCCGACGCGCTCCTGAAGAGTCCCGATCTGGACAATTTCCATGGTCGCGTATCGGACTCTGGAGAAGGACGCTGGACCATCTCTGCCGCCATTGACGAGTCCGTTCCAGCGCCCGTACTCAGTTCGGCCCTCTTTGAGCGGTTCAGTTCGCGTGGTGAAGCCGATTTCGCTGACAGATTGATGTCAGCGATGCGCTTCGAGTTCGGTGGTCACCTGGAAAAAGCTGAATCAATGGGAGGAAACGCCTCATGAATGACCAGACGACCCTCGATCAGCTCTGCATTACTACCATGCGCACACTTTCGATGGATGCGATACAGCAAGCCAACTCCGGTCATCCTGGCACACCGATGGCACTGGCTCCGGTCGCCTACTGTTTGTGGCAACGCTTTCTGCGCTTCGACCCCGAAGACCCGATCTGGCCGAACCGCGACCGCTTTGTCCTCTCGAATGGTCACGCTTCCATGCTGCTGTATAGCCTGCTCCATCTTGCCGGTGTCAGGGCGGTCAACGCGAAGTACGAACACGTTGGTCAGCCCTCTGTGACACTCGACGATATCAAGCACTTCCGTCAGTTAGACAGCAAATGCCCTGGACACCCGGAATACCGCTGGACCTCTGGAGTTGAGACAACCACCGGCCCTCTCGGTCAGGGCGTGGCGACAAGCGTGGGCATGGCCATCGCCGGGCGCTGGATGGCCGGGTACTTCAACCGCTCCAACTTTGAGATGTTCAATTACGACGTTTATGCTCTGTGCGGCGACGGCTGCATGATGGAAGGGATCAGCAACGAGGCAGCCTCGCTGGCCGGTCATCTGAAGCTCTCGAACCTGTGCTGGATGTATGACAACAACCATATCACCATCGAAGGCAATACTGCCCTGGCCTTTACCGATGATGTGGCCACACGCTTCATCGCCTATGGTTGGAACGTGACACGCGTTGGTGACGCGAATGATCTGGACATGTTGACACGGGCTTTTCAAACGTTCAAGGCCACCACAGATCGCCCGACGCTCGTCATCGTCGACAGCCATATCGGCTATGGCGCTCCCCATAAGCAAGATACCAGCGCAGCCCACGGTGAACCGCTTGGCGAAGAGGAGGTCCGCTTAACAAAGCAGCGCTATAACTGGCCCCCAGACGCCAGGTTCCTGGTGCCAGACGGAGTGCGTGAGCATTTCCAGGGAGAGATGGGCAAGCGCGGCGCTGAACGACGCGGCGCGTGGTACCAGACGTTTGATGCCTATAAACAGCACTACCCTGAACTGGCCGGTGATCTTGAAAGAATGCAGTATCGTCAGCTTCCAGATGACTGGGATCGCGATGTGCCAACATTCGAGCCTGATCCAAAGGGGCTCGCCAGTCGCGAATCCTCCGGCAAGGTACTCAATGCCATCGCCAAAAATGTCCCGTGGCTGATCGGTGGCGCAGCGGATCTGGCACCTTCGACCAAAACGCGCCTGACCTTCGAAGGAAGTGGCGATTTTCAAGCAGGAAACTATGCCGGGCGCAACTTCCACTTTGGCGTCCGAGAGCATGCCATGAGCGCGATCCTCAATGGTATGGCACTTTCCAAAATCCGATCTTTCGGCTCCGGGTTCTTGATCTTCAGTGATTACGCACGCCCGGCAATCCGACTCAGCGCACTCATGGAAATCCCGGTGATCTACATCTGGACACACGATTCGATCAGCCAGGGTGAAGATGGACCGACTCACCAGCCGGTTGAGCACCTTCTTTCACTGCGAGCTATACCCGGGCTGATCGTCATGCGACCTGCTGATGCGAACGAGGTCGCCGAGGCCTGGAAAGTGATCATGCAACTGCAGCACGAGCCAGCCGTGATGGCGCTCTCCCGGCAGGCACTGCCTACATTCGATCGCACAAAGTATGGCTCCGCAGCAGGCGT
>DASTKD010000374.1:0-21818 GCA_035716135.1 Ktedonobacteraceae bacterium | reverse complement strand
CTGCGATTTCCAGTGTTTTATCTCTCTCTCGTTTGCGAGCATAGGCTATTGCTAGAGGGATAAGTGTAATAGCCTGACGAAAAATCGCGTTTTGAGGAAGTTTTACCAATGCTGTCTCGCATCTCATAATTGCGGAATCATAATCATTCGTCATAAGAGCGCATTTGCCCGCTATTTGTAGCCAGCTTGCTTCGTCAAATTCTTCATTTGGTGGCACCAGATTAACAAAAGTTGATGATAATGAAAGTTTTTCTTGTGCCATAGCATATTCACCAATCGCTGTAGCGCTATCAGCCCAGCAGGCTAATAAATGGGCTTTCGCGCGTACATACTTTTCCTCTACTCGATCTCCAATCAGGCTAAGCGAAGCTTCTAATAGTTGTATCGCCTCTGCATGTTTTCCGAGACTCTGGAAAGCACCAGCCTGAGATATAAGGCTTTGAATCAAACGCCATGAATCACCAGATTCCTGAGCCGCTATATTCGCAGAAATATGAGAGTATAGCGCTTGCTGGTAATGCTCCTGTAAATGCAAAGTTAATCCTAGCAAGCTATATATTGATGAGCGAAATATAGCATGAGTAACCGGGTTTAGAATATCTCGAGACTGTTCAGTAATGCTGAGACAAGCTTGCGCGATAGCCAATACTTGAGCGGAGCCTCCTTTGTGGAAGCAGCCGAAAGCTGCTGCTATGCTGTTACCAAGCTCTCCAGTAAATCGTAATCTCTCTTCCTCCAAGACATGGCTGCCTGTTGGAAGTGTAATGCCGCTAATCGATGCGACTCCGCTCAATTGCACCAGTTTCCGGCGGCTGACAGCAGGCAAACCCTGCACGCCCTGTAAGACGACCCGCACCGAATCTAGCACATTGTCGGGCGACCACCCGGCGTCAAGGAGCATGGAGAGGTGATTCGCGCCCAGGGTGAGCCAGGCTCCCAATTGTTCGTCGGGTGTATGTTGTGTTTCACCGGTCAACAGATCGATGGCCTGTATTTGTTGTCGAGGGACAACGCCGGTGAACGGGATGGGCATGACTTTCGCCACGCTTGCTGCTGTTTGAGTGAGTGATGCATGTTGCAAGGTATCGCTCACAGGGAAAGGGCGAACGATTTCGCTCAATAACTTTGGCAGGGGCAGCACAGGCGCATCCATGAATCCCAACTGGTCGGCGGTCAGTCCGTAGATCAGACATAAGCGTTCCTGGTAGAATGGGCTGGGTTTCTTTTTGCCCATCTCCCAGCAACTGACCATCGCCGCGCTGACTCCTGGGATGCGTCCCTCTGGCTGAGAGAGGGCGCAGATTTCGTCGACTACGCGCTGCAACGACCAGCCCCGCACCAAACGTTGATGGCGCAGCAACACATTGGGCTTGCGCTGATCTCCGGGCTTCATGCCTTTCACTTCCTTCTTTTCTCTCAGGCTCTCTGCCATGAGCGGAACTACTGCCATTGTACATGAGCGATTCTGGTACGCGCAAGAGAAAAGGAGGCCGGGACAAAAGAAGACGAAAGAAAGACGATTGCACTACACGAGCGGAAGATACAAGAAAATAGCGGGGGAAACGCCAGCAGGCCGTGTCGCAATGCTGTCTCTGCCAGTATGCTTAACATGCGCGTGTTGAACGCGAGTGGTGACTATTAGAAAGGAGTTGTTAGTATGGATGCTCTTGAATCGAAAAGCGAAGTAGCGCGTATCAAGCGACAAATCGAACTGGAGTACGAGGCGGCGCACCGTAGCATGTATGGCTTTGCCGTTGGCGCGGCCAAACACGAATTTATTAATGCCAGAGTCGAAAATATTGGCAGGTGCCATGAGCAATTGAAGACGCTGGTAGGCGAGCAAGAGGCGGTCAAAGCGCTGGCGCAAGCATTGGAACAGGCAGGAAACGAGGCGACACCAGAGAAAGAGGCGGCGCAATGAGTCAGGAGCAGGAAGCCGGTGCGAGGCCGACTATGCTGGATCTGTGGCGGATGTACCCCGCCATCCAGAATGATGCGATGATCGAAGCTCCTGGCATTCCCTATGTGCGCGTCTTATATGCCTTCTGTGGGTTTCCGGTGACACAGCAGGAATTTGACACGGTACTCAATGCGTTCAATCGGCTCGCCGGTCGCCAGTATACGCAGGACGATATTGCCGGGGTGCAAATTTCGTTTGATGTATACGATGAGGTGTAGGGACGCGAGCGGTATGCCGCGCCGCGTCCTTTTGTTCCTACAAATTCGCTGCTACCGCTCCATTGGGCGCTTCTGTCTCCTGCTCGGATGGTGGCAAGGTCTGTTGCTGGTCATCCAGCACGGAGAGGAAAGCCGCGACGACGCGCGGGTCGAACTGGGTGCCGGAGCAGCGCTGCAATTCAGCCCTGGCGGCCTCGATGGACATGGGTTCGCGGTAGACGCGGCGCGAGGTCATGGCGTCGAAGGAGTCAACGACGGTGAGAATACGGGCGTGCAGGGGGATGGCCTCGCCTGCCAGCTTCATGGGATAACCGGCACCGTCCCAGCGTTCATGATGGGCAACCACAACTTCGGCCAGTTGATTAAAAACGCCTCCGATCTCCTCAAGGATGTGCCGCCCAATATCGGGATGAGAGCGCATGATTTTCCACTCCTCGCCGGTCAGGGGGCCGGGTTTATGGAGAATGGCGTCGGGGATGCCGATTTTACCAATGTCATGCAGGATCGCGCCAAGTCGCAGCATGTGCAATTCCTGATCATTCTGGCGCAACTTGCGAGCGGTGGCTACGGCCAGTTCAACCAGGCGGTGCGCGTGAATGCAGGTATCCCCATCACGAGCAGCAGCAGCAGCAGTCAGCGCCTGCAAGCCAACAAGTTCCTTCATGTCCTGTTCTATCACATCCACCACACCGGGCGTGAGTGGAGCGGACGCGATCAATCGCGTCCCTACAGGGTCGGGTAATTCGGTAATTTCTACGTCGGCGATGCAGACGCGATTTCTGCCGTTGGTTTTGGCCTGGTACATGGCGCGGTCAGCGCTTTCGATAAGTTCTTCGCGTGTGGTTCCATGCAGTTGATAGACGGAGACGCCAATGCTGCCACTGATGGCAATTGTGACGAGCGAGCGCGTATCGCCTGTCTCCCGGCAGCACGGCTGAGAGTTGAGGGCGATAAGTAGTCGATCAGCTACCTGGCTCGCGGCCAGCACATCCGTATTTGTTAAGATGATGGCAAATTCCTCGCCGCCGTAGCGTCCGACAAAGTCTTCCAGGCGAATACCGTTACGCAGGCGCTCGGCGACTTCGCGCAGGATGGCATCGCCAGCGCGATGGCCGTAGCTATCGTTGACCCGTTTGAAATGATCGAGGTCTACGAAAAGCACGGCACAAGAGCTTTGCGCGCGCTGGCAGTGCGAAAGGACCTCATCGAGTTTGCTCATGACGGCGCGATGATTGGGCAGACCGGTGACGGCATCGGTAACAGCGGCCTGGGCCTGCTCGCGGTAAAGCCGGTCCAGTTCTGAGAGCAGCAGTTGCTGCTGGTCGTAGGCTTCCTGTAACTGCTCGCTCAGGACTAGCTGGCGATCGTTGAGACGTTTTTGTTCGCCCAGCAGGGCATGGACGCGCGGCAACTCGCTGCCGATCCAGCCAATGGCAATCGAGAGGACGACGCTGCCCACGACCAGCACCACCCAACGGTTGTTCGGCAGGAGAGTAGGCAACCAGGAACTGGTAAAAGTAGCCCCGATGCCGATGCCAGCCGAGATTGTGCCAACGAGAGAGATTGCCATAACAAAAAAGTGACGAATATGCGCTATTTTCGTCTTGCGCATACGGCGATAGACGAGCCAGATGACGAACAGGCACAGGAAAGCGGTAGATAAGGCCCAGAGAGCCGAGGCGCTGGCTAAAAGAACATTATATATTTCATTGGCGAGATCGGCAGGATTGATGATAGACCCCAACAGGCCAGGTATGACCACAAAAGAGAGCAGGGTAGCGCACAGGGTGATACCTCCCTGCACAACGATGCTGAGAATGGGTACGCCGTGCCGGTTGAGTTTGAGCAGGCTAGAGGGCAGGCGACCATCCTGAGCCACCACTACCAGCAGGCGCGAATACATGAGGATATAGGCAACGGAAAGGGTGACGTGGCTGAGCGCAAGTACGATGGATGCAATGTTACCCACAGCAGGACCGAACGCCATTTGAATGGCCTGCACATTAGCGGTTAATGCGCCCGACTGCGCTGGTGGCACGATGACCATCACGCCGAAGGTACCCAGGCCGTAGGCGATAATCGTGCCAGCCGTTCCCCACCAGACATAGCTGGTGGCGCGCCTGGCTCCCGCCTTGCCGCCGCGTATCTCGCCACCCATAAAGAGGGGTATATCGATGCCAAGCAGCGCGAGGATAACCAGACCGAAGACGCCAAAGTTTCCGCCATTCAGTTGCCAGTTTGCCGGTGTGCTGAAAGATACAGCCGCCGCGTGTCCGCCCCTACCCATAAGCCACCAGACGCCCGCCGCTCCGATAAGCACAAAGATCGACAGGTACAACGCGCCCAGGACCAGCAAGATATTTTTTAAATGACGCAGGGGCAGGCAGGTAATGGCTGTGGCAACCACGAGGACGACGGCCATTGTGATGCCCTGCTCGCCGGGAGTACTAAACCAGGTGGGAAAGAGGTACTGGATGAAAACGACACAGATATCGACGGCGGATACGACGGCAAATACGCCCGGCCACCAGGCGCAAAAGGCGATCAGGAAATTCCAGCCAGGGCCGAGGATACGTGATGCCCAGATGTAGGGCGCGCCCTGTCCGGGGATGCGCAGGGCCAGCCAGCGCGTCACATACGCGCTCGGAATCAGGAACGTCAAGATGCCCAACCCCCAGTAAAGGAATGTGGCCGGCCCGCCAAACTGCACTCCATTTACATTGGAAATAAACATGATAATCAGCAGCAAGAAAACGGCCATCTCTTTTGTACCTAATACTGCTGGCAGCTTTTGCTTCTCTGGAGTATCAAAATCCGGCAGCATAGCGGGCATATTCACGCGATTCTCTGCTACAGAAGTAATAAATTGTTCCTCAACCATTGGCTTCACTTCTCCTTTCACCGTTTTTTATCGGCTTTCAGGAGAAGTTCAGTAGTTATAATTTCCTCTTGACAACAGGCAAGCGAGCGGTTATACTTCTTTTGAAGCAAGCGAGCGGAATAGCGAGCGGCTTCTCTCCACAGTGTTTTCCTCGTAGCATGTTCCACCGGATCGATCCCCACATCGTCCACATCCCCAGGAGGTTTTTCGCTATGCATAGCGACGATACCAGTCCCAGACTGACGCCGCCACCGTACCCTGCCAGCGCGGGTCAGGTCATGCCTGATCTCAATCTGGCCGGTGTCTCGACACCGCAGACCAGTTTAGCGGGCGGCAATTTCACTGACAGCACGCCACCGCAGAACATTGCTGTTCCGCCTCTAAGTACCACTGATCCCTATGGTGATATGCATCTACTTGGCATCGACCCGGCGGTCAACTACTTTGAGCTGAACCTGGCCGGCAATGCCCTGCCCATTCCTGACCCGGCAAGTCTGGCAAGGGCAACGCCGCTCCCGCCAGAGCAGGGAAATGCGCCCGCATTCAGCGAACCATTCACCAGTGTGCCGCCCATACGGGCATTTGATCTGACGAGTCCGGGCATTGATGCGCTCGCGCCGTTTGATGCTGACCCCGCCACAGGAGACCTCTTACAGTTTGACCGGCCACGCGGCCTGTTTATACTGGCGGCATCCAAGCTCCCCATGACACCCGACCCGATGATGCCCGATCTCGACCTGTATGACCGGCCTGCCGGGCTGGATATACGCGACCCGCTGCTGGCTGATCCCGCGCTGCCCGATCTGCAACATCCTGTACTCGATCAGCAGGTTGAAATGCCTGATAGACCGGCGGATCTCGCGCCAGAAGCGCTGGCGATGATGCGCGGCCTTCCCGCGTATGAACAACTTCCAACTGATAACGACAAAGCGTTATGGATGGCGCAACAGGGCAATAACGCGGCGCGCGAACGACACCTGGGAATGTTGATGCTGGGTCTTGACCGGGAAGAGGGGCGCGAGTGAAGAAGGCGCAGGCCGTTGCGATGCAACAGGGCATCATGCATATCGCGGGTCACATTTGCGAAGGCCAGACGCTCGACGCGCGGGGCCACGATGTGCGCGTGACGGTTATCAAGGGCGGCAAAAGCGTCAATGGCTACTATTATAATGAGCAGGCGTTGCAGCATATCGCGCGTATGGTCGATGGAGCGCGCGCCTACGCCGATCATGGACGCAGCGAGGCCGACCAGCAGACCCGTTCGGTGCGCGATATGGTCGGGTTTTACAAGGACGCGCAGCATGTGCCGCCCGGCGCTGGTTCAGAGCATGGCAGGGTCGATGCCACCTTGCACGTCCTCGAAGCGGCGGCGTGGCTCTGGTCCATCATCCAGGAAGCAGTGGCGCTGGACAAACCCGACCTGATTGGCCTTTCCATCGACATCTTCGGCAACTGGCAGCCCTCTGAGGAACGCCAGGCGAAACAGGTGACGCGCGTGCTTTCCCTCAACTCGTGTGATATTGTCACACGCCCCAGCGCTGGCGGGTCGTTCCAGCGCATATTACATCATCACGACACACAAGGAGAACCCCACATGATGACCTCCGATTCTCTGGAGCAGGCATCAGAGGAGCAAACGCCAGGCGGCAATGTTCCTGCGCTTGCTCCTCCTTCCACTACTATCCTCCCCAACTCTGACGCGCAAGAGAGCGGCATGAGCGAGCAAGGCCGTATGCTGGAAGCGCAACAGGGCGCTATTCAGGCGGCGCTGGCTGAAATTGCGCGCGAGAAGTGCGCCTTGCGCCTGGAGCGACGGCTGATGGAGTCGCAGTTGCCAGAAGCGGCGCAGCAGCACTTGCGGCAACAGTTTGGCGGGCGCATCTTTGAAAATGCCGAACTGGAGACGAGCATGAGCAATCTCCGTTCGATGCTGGCCGGTTTGCACGCCAGTGGCATCATCACCGGCAATGGCTATGAGAAACCCGCGACAGGCCAGATGATTAGCGAAGCCGAGAAGATCCAGGCGGCCTTCGACGGTATGTTCGATCTGGACATTGATACGAGCCGCCTGGGCAACATTCGCGCTTTCAGCAGCATCCGCGAAGCCTACGCGCGCGTTACTGGCGACGCCAGCGTGGCGGGCTTCAGCGACCGCTCGACGCTGGGGCAAATCCGCGTCTCGGAACATGCGCCAGTGATGCGCATCACCGAGACAGACACCACCACCGCCTCGTTCTCGTTCCTGCTGGGTACGAGCATGAATAAAAGGCTGCTGAAGGACTACCAGGCATGGCCGGCGGAATGGCAACGATTCGTCACAATCGCACCGATTAAGGATTTCAAGCAGCAGACCCGCGTGCGGCTGGGAGCATTCGGTTCACTCTCGACAGTGGCTGAGGATACCGCTTACAGCACCATCAGCCTGACCGACACAGCGGCCACCTACGTTCCCACCAAACGGGGCAATCTTGTCACGGTCTCGCGCGAAACCATCGTGAATGACGATCTGTTCGCCATCAAGCAAATCCCGACCAAACTGGCGGTAGCGGCAGCCTACACGCTGGCCGAGTTCGTGTACTCTTTCCTGAGCAGCAATCCCAACATCTATGACGGCAACGCCCTCTTTACGTCGGGCGCGCCGCACAGCAACCTGGGCAGCGCAGCGCTGAGTACGGCGGCCATGCAGAGCGGTGTGACGGCCATGCGCGAACAGACCAACTTCGCGGGCAAACGCCTGGGGCTGCGGCCCAGCTTCCTGATCGTCCCGCCCGAACTGGAGTTTGTGGCGATGGTGGTAACGAAGTCAGCCGGCGTGCCGGGTTCGGTCAACAACGACATCAACCCCATGTTGGGCTACGTAACACCCATCGTCAGCCCGCAATTGTCAAACACATCGCAATGGTTCTTCGCCGCTGACCCCAAAGTGATCGACACCATCGAGATCGGCTTCGTGGGCGGACAGGTGAACCCTGCACTGTTTGTGCAAGACCAACCCCTCTGGGGACTGAGTTTTACACAAGATGTCATCTCTTTTAAATGCCGCCACGAATATGGTGGCGGGGTGCTGGACTATCGCAGCTTATATCGAGGCATCTAATCACAGCACTGTCATCCTAAGCGAAGCGAAGGGTTTAGAGATGTTTCGCTTCGGTCAACATGACAAGGCATTACAGAAAAGAAAGGAAACAGCTTAGATGGCTCAAATCCCCAACACCAGCGCCTTCACTGAGGGCGACGGCCTCAATACCTACGTCAACATCGATACGGTGAATAAGCTCTTGCAACTCCTTAATGGCGCGTCGCTCAAGTTCTACAGCGACGCGGGCGCGACCCTTACCGCGCAGATTACGGGCGGCGGTCTTGCTTCGGCTATGAGCGCGACTTCACCGGACCCTGGCGCGAATGGGCAGATTGCCACCACAGGTGTGGGTATCGCGCTCGTGACACCAGCAGCAGCGCGCACCGGTATCACATTGCAAGCAGGGACGATCAATGGGCAGGAAGTGTGGGTCGTCAATCAAGGCGCAGCCGCCAACACGCTGACACTGAATACGACTCCTGCGACCGCTAATGTGGCCGACAGCGCGACGGAAACCGCGATCTCTGGTCTGACGGCTCGCAAGTACGTATGGGTTGGCGGCTCAACGAACCTGTGGTATCCCACCAGAGACTAGGAGTAGCATGATATGGGCTACATAGGCATCAACGGCGAATCGCTCACCTCGGATATGATCCGCTTTCTAACCGAGCAAGGGCAGGCGTTCAGCGCGTGTACCACCAAAGTGCAAGCGCCGGGCGCGGCTACGCTGGGCTTTCAGTTGTTCAATCCTGCGAACAGTGGGAAGAATATCCTGATCTATTCGCTCATCCTGAACATCGCCAGCGCGACGTTTCACGACATGCGGCTGACGACGGCTGATGTGAGCAGCATCGCCGGGTGGACGAATACGCCACTCACGCCGCTGAACAACAAAGCGGGAGGTCCCGCGAGTGCGGCAACGGCTGGCTACTCCAACACCAATTTGACCGGTGGGCTGCTCGGTACGACGCGCGAGATTGTCGGAGTGCCTGCCACGCAAAGCATCGAAACCCTGACCAATGGAGAATGTATCTTTCTCCCAGCAGGCGCGAGCGTGAACGGCCTGGCGCTCTACATCAATGCCACAGGGACCAACAACTGGTCCGTGACGGCGGGCTACCTGGAGTTCTAACGACAACGACGACAAAGAAAGGATCACACAACATGATGGATTTAGCAGAGTTCACCTGGGGGCGCTATAACGGCAACGCGGTCGCTCCCATCGGCAGTTACCTCGATCTGCGCACGCTGGACATCTTCCAGCAGACCAGCGATGGCAGCCTGCCAGCCGACGGCACGTACTTCCGCGTGGGGCCGCTTGGCACCGAGAGCTTCGCCACTATCGCCACAACGGTGAACGGCGTGCTGAACACGACCTATACATCTGGCAGCTTCCACGCCCGCACGTCCGGCGACGCCGCGCCCCAGCCCGGAACAGGCGCAAACGACGCATAACGAAGGAACATCCATGATTATCAAACGTGGCATCATCCAGGCATTTTCCGCCGCTTCCTATACGGCGTCTGTGTTGCTCTTCGAGGCGACTTCGCATTTTCTGACGGGGGTACCGGTCTCAAATACGCTCGATGGCACTTCGGGGCTGGTGGGAGCGATGTGCGCGGTGCTTTTTTTCGACGAGCAAAACCCACAGGACGCGGTGGTGATTGCCACGTTTGCTAATGGCACCAATGGCCTGCCCGTCCCGCCACCGGGGCGGGTGGTCTTCGTGACAGGGTTTCGCCAGATCAACGCGGTTGTTATCAATAGCGGTGTGACGCAGACCTTTACACTGGCGGGAGTTGGTGGCATTCCCGCTGGAGCATTGGGAGTCGTCTTTAAGGCTTTTTTTAGCAGCCCTACGGTTGGAGCCTACCTCACTATCACACCGCACGCCGCGTCTGATAACAACGCCTATGTGACGCTGGGCAATATCCAGGTCGCCAGCGCCTTTGTCAATGGCGGCGGGCTGCTGCAACTTGATAGCAACGGGCAAATCGACATCAAAGCGAACACGGGCAATTGTACCGTGTCGCTCTATACGCATGGCTACATTATGTAAAACAGGAGGTGATGAAGATGCTGCTCTCCGATGTTGAGACGATGGTGCGCCAGGATTTATTCGACCCCATAGGCGGGTCGAATCTGCGCTGGCAGAGCACGGACATTGACCGCGCCATTGATAAGGCCGTGGACAGGTACTCGCAATATTACCCCAACATTGTCTATACAGACATGTCCGCGCAGCCTTACCAGCGCACCTATGCTTATCCGCAGTCATGGAATGCCGCGTACCCCCTATGGTGGATCGAGCGCATTCTTTATCCGTTGCAGGCTTACGGCAGCTACTTCACGCCGCCGGTCGCTGGCATGACGGCCAGCGCGGCTGCTGGCGCGGGTCTTAGTATTGGCGTCTACCATTACGCGGTAACGCTGCTCGCGCAGGGAGGCGAAAGCACTCCTTCGCCACTGGCAACGGTCACGACCAGTAGTGGCAACCAGCAGGTCAATCTATCCGCCATTCCGCTCGGCCCCACGAGTACGGCCACGCCAGGGATCGCCACAAACCAGGTGATCGGGCGCAACCTGTACCGTTCTACTGTGGGCGGCACAACGCTGTACTTGCTGGCGACATTGCAGGATAACGTAACGACCAGTTTCACTGATACGGCGGCTGATAGCGCGCTTTCAGGCAAACCTTCGCCGCCCACTGTGAACACCAGCGGGGTGATGCTGTGGCCGCCGTATGAACGCGAGTTCGCGGAATATTCCAACATCTTCGATAGTTCAGCGGCGCTGGCAGCCGGAGGGAATATGGGGACGCAGGGCAGTATCGGCAGCGGAACCAGCCCGGCAGGCTCGATTACGCCAGGTTTCACGCTCAAGCTCTCCAGCGCGGAACTGCCGCAGGACACCACGCCGGTAATGCGCATTTTCTACGCTACCAAACACCAGCTCGATGCCAACGGCTCGACCATCCCCGAAGTACACCGCGACATCATCGTGCTGGGCGCGGCGGCTTACGCGCTGGAAGCCTACCAGGTACCGACCAACGACAATTTTGATTTCCAGGACGGCGCGTTACGCGACCGCATCGACGATACCAAAATTCCGCAGGCGTGGCTGGCGGCGGCGCGCGCGAAAATGACGCAGTTCGAGGCCCGCTTGCAGGAAATCAAGCAGCAGCGCGATTTCGCTGCCTCGTCGCGTGCCAACTGGGGTGATATTCCGGCGCGCTGGCCCAGATTGTAAAAGGAGGAACAGATAATGCCGAATTTTCTTACCATTCTTAATCTTGCCGCGACCTTCGGGTTGATTGTCGGAGGGTTGCTGGCCTACCATCATGGGTTTGCGCGTACCGCGACCGAGGTGCAGGAGCGGGTGATTCACCTGCTACAAAGCGAGATCGGCGCGTTACAGGATCGCATCGACGCGCTTGAGAAGGAGAATACGCGCCTGAGCCACGTCATCATGACCATTCGCACGTCGCTGAAACGGCGCGGGCTGCACATCACGATCGATGGCGAACTCGTCAGCATCCACGACCGCGCGGGGCATCTCACGCAATCGGCGCGTATTCAGGGCAGCAAGGACGCCAGCAGCCGACCAGACGCGGAGGCCGAATAATGCCTGCCATTGGTCAGGATTGCGAAGTAATTCTTGACGGAAGCGGCTACTTCATCAAACCGGGTACGTTTAAGATGAAACAGCCGCGTATTCGCAAGGCGACGGTACGAGCCGATGGCGGCGAAGCCTACGTTGACCTGGGGCCGGGCAAGCGCGTCTGGAGCATGACCATCCTGTGCATGAACGACCTGCTGAAATACGATGGCACCGGCGCTGGACTCACGGGTCAGCAGTACCGCGACGCGCTGCGAGCCAGTTTTACCGGTTCGAGTGGCACCACCATCATGTTTACTGACCCGCTCAATGCAAGCGCTCTGCCGGTGCATTTTGATAGCTACGCGGAAGTCATTTATGACCTGCACATCCAGCAGGTCGCACTGGCAACCGGCGCTGCCGCCGCGCTCTCCTACGAGGTTGAGATAGAACTGGTGGAAGCCTGAAATTGTAGTACAATCAGCCCCCTTGCTTGACATATAAACTCGGCCCCTACTACACTCGCACAAAGGGGAAGTTATGCAGGTACGCTGGCATCGCAGGGAACGCGACACCTGGGATGTCTGGTATGCTTTCACCTGCTTATAAAAGGAAAATCACCATGCAAAATCAGGTCAACCGTTTGCAATGGGCGGTTATTCTTGTTGCTTTGCGAGTTGTTGGGGTGGTGGCGGTGTGTGTTGCAACCTTGTCCTTTAGCGCGTTCCATGCCACTCCACACGCTTATGCAGCAGACGCATCATTGCGCTTCGTTTCAGGAAGTATCTCAAGTTTCCCAGCCGTCGGCCCGGCGGGAACCGTGATTACGGTAGCAGGCTCAGGTTGGGGAGACCCCGATGGTACAGCGGTGACATTTGGCTATGTGGCGGTGGCAAACTCTAGTACCTGTACAATCGTGACAAATGCTCAGAACGGCTCGCTCGGTAGTGGCAGCTTCACCGGCTCGTTTCCCTGGCCTACCGGAACGGCGTTAAGTACGTACCCGGTCTGCGCTATGATAGGGACTACGATGGCGGTAGCGGGAAATTTTAGCGTGATTTCCTCTACTCCACCTCCAACGGCTGTTTCGATCTCGCCTTCCATACTCTCACCAAATATTCAGGCCACCATCACAGCCAGCAACTATTATCCAGCCGGTATGCAGGTAAACTTTTCCTGGATGTCAGGCAATACTGTGATCGATAATTTGAATAGCGCGACTTCCGATGCGAACGGCATGGCGGTGCTGAATTTCACCGTGCCGAGCCTGTCCATCGCCAGTGGCTCCTACACTATCAACGCTTCTGTCGGCAGCGGACAAACGGCGATGCTTCCAGGTTCGACGAGCTTCACTTATAACGCCCCGGTCTTGCCACCTTCGCCAACACCTCGCCCGTCTCCGTCGCCAACGCCTAAGCCGACTCCAGCGCCAACGCAGACAACAACGCCCGGTATAACTCCCACCACGAAGGCCACAGCAGGCGTGACGGCCACAACTACAACGACAGCTACGACGGGAACGACGCCTACCGTGAGCGCGTCTCCTACAGTTGCGAGCAGCCAGGTGGCAGCAACAAACGGCACGACGCCTGGCAGCAGCAACGGGAGCAACACAGACACGCCTGCCACAGGATCATCTGATAAAACGATATTGATAGTGGCTGGCCTGGTCGTGCTGCTTGGACTGCTAGCAGGCGTGGTAGGGATATGGCTGGTGATCCGCAACCGAAAAGCGGCAAGCGCACTGGCGACTCTATCGCCTGCGGTATCCAATAACCCGTGGCAAGCCTCCTGGTCAAATGCGCGGAGCGGCTTCATGAACGAAGGAGCGATGCCCCCGGTTTTGTATAATAACCCGGCAGCCAACGCTAACGCTAACACCACGATGTTTCAGCCGCAGGCAAACAACATGCCAGCCACGACAAATATGCCCGCGCCCATGCCCGTACCAGCAGGAGCAGGAACATCCACAGGATACGGTAACTGGCATCCACCCATCACGGTGCCTGCTGACCCGGCCTTAGATGCCATGCAACGCCGGGCGCAAGAAGGACTATTTGCCGCGCCAAGACCATTTCAGGACGAGAGGAGCCGGTAAGGGCTGATTTTCCGAAGAATCGTGGTGACGTGCTATGATGAGGTTATATGGTTGTACAACTACATGCTTTGAACTGGGACGCGTATACGGAGCGCGTGATGCCCGCCTTTGAGGATTGGCTAATCGAGGGCGATGGGACCGGTGCGCAGGAGCTATTCGAGCAGACACGCTGCGCTTTTGAGGAGCGGTTTCTGCCGGAGACGGTGCAACGCCTGCGCGTCTGGCCGCGCGCGCGCGCCTTCGCTCAAACCCTGCCGCGCGGCCCCTATAGCCGCCGCGAGTACCATAAGCTTTGCTCCGCCGAACACTTTACAGCGCTCAGCGATCGCTACCTGTACAAGCACGCGCCGCAACTCTACCAGCAATCGGACGCGCTGCGTTCGGTGTGGGGCGCGATTGTCGAAACCTTTTGCCTGCCCTGGGGAACGCATCCCCCACCAGCACAACAACCCGCCGGCGTTCCACCGGAACAAGTACTAACGCCACAGCCATATAGTGAAGAAGATTTTGTTGAGCGTAGCGAACTGGCCTCGCTCCTGCAAGAGGCTGGACTAAGCGAACTGGCGCGGGAGATGAGCATACAGCCAGCCGAGGTTGAGCGTTTTGAAGCGATGCCAACCGTGACAGAAGAAGCTATCATACCATCCGATACAGCACAACTTGCGCCTGACACACCCGCTCCTGGTGAGGAGGAGGAAGAAATGGAAATCATCGTAGCGGCGCGCGGGATGCTGATCGGCAATTCGCCAAACCTGTTGCACATGCGTGGCTGGCTGGCTGGCATATCCGTGCGCGCCATGGCCCTCTTTGAGTTCCTGGCCTGCGGTCGCCGCTCGATGCCGTTTGGCTTTGAGGCAGGCGAGCCGTTCGGCGCATTCGTGGGCTACCTCACTCCCGACGAGGTCGCGCTGCTGGCAACCTGCCTGGAGGGTGTGATCGCACCCGATCAACTAGAAGCCGAAGAAGACCACATCACCTTTCGCTACCAACATCTCGGCCTGCCACCAGCCCTGCGCCTCGTCGATGAAGTGCTGCCCACCCACGCCGCCGGACTGCTGGAAGCCATTCAGAAAGCCTCGGGACAGGGATATGGACTGATTTGCAGCGTGGAGTAAATAGGATCTGAGAGGAAGGCGGCCGCAAGGGTCGCCTCTACTATGAATCGGCCTGGGGAGCCGTTTCGCATCATAGTAGAGGCGACCTTTGCGGCCGCCTTCCTTGTCATAAATCTAGCACCATCAGATACTCATCCCAATACTGCTCACCCAATTTCAGCGCCCTCGGTTCCGTTCCATACACCTCGAAACCTAAAGAGCGATAGAGCTTGAATGCGACTTGATTGGTCGTAACAACGGCCAGTTGTAGTTGTTCCAGCCCTTCGAGTCGCTTTGCGCGGGCGATTAGTTCCTGCATCAGGGCTTTGCCCGCGCCCAGGCCGCGACTTTCGGGGAGGACGTACATGCTGATGACGTAGCCTTTGTGGCTGCTTTTGGTTCCTTCCTCACGAAAAAATGCAACCAGGCCGATCAGGTTTTCCTCGAAGGCTCCCAGGTAAAACGTCTCGTCTTCCTTACCGCGCAGGCGTTGCAGCATCCATGCTTCCCCGCGCGCAAGCGTTTCCTCGTAGGTTGAGCCAAATGCCTCCGGGTTGTCCTTCAGAGCGCGTAAACGTACCGCCCAGGCCGCTTCAAGATCGTTCTCAGTGAGTTTGCGTACCAACATGGCTGGCCTCCATCAATAATTTGTTTGTAGTGTAGCATACCCGCCCTGACAGTGATGCCTACAAGTCGTCAGGCCGGAATAGCGAATCCAGCAATGCCTGTTCGCCGGGTGATGGTTCGGGCTGCGCGAATTTCTGGCGCAGTTGCAGCAGGCGCAGCAGCATGGCGAGATGGCGACTGACGGCCTGTTCGCGTTCGGCGGGTTTGAGCGTTTCAGGGTCGTTATCGCGCAATAAGGCCACGATACGTTCCTCAAGCACGGTAAGCCAGGTATTGAGACGCCGGGCGGTATCCTCCCGGCATTCCTGATCGTCAATAAGCGATTGGGACATGTGATGGTATCCTTTCTGGATAGTCAGATTAGCGCAGGCGGCGCAGCAGGGCGCGAATGTGGCTGCCACCGGGGACGATGCCGACGGGCAGGGCTTCAATGATTTCGTATTTAGGGGCGGCGGCAACGGCTGACGAGGTGGCAGTGGTGGTATCGGCTATGTAGACCACGCCTGTGAAGTTGGTGGCGAGCGGGGCGATCATCAGCATATCGGCGTTGCGCTGGGGAGCCTGCCCACTGGCATCGTAAATCTGCGGGTCGATTACTTCTTCCGGGCGCATGATTACCTGTACGGCGGTGTAACTGTAGATGCCGCTTGCCAGGGTGACAAAGACGACGGTACGCTGCCGCCCGGCAAAGGTTTTCGGTACAACGTTGAGAATATGTTGCGTTTTACGCGCGTCGAGGGGCATTATGTAGCTCCTTTCCCCTGCTCAAAATGGCTGCTCTTCGATGCCGGGCGGCAGCGCCTGGCGATGATGCGCCGGGTGATGGGTCAGCGAGGAATGCAGCGCGTGCTGGCGAGCGTTTGAATTGCCAGCAAAACGAGCTTGCGGCGCTGAAGAGGACAACTGGAAATGGGACGAGGCAAAGAAGGCGAAATGAGGGGCAACACGACTCGTAGCTAGAGGGCTGTTCCGGGGTCTGGCGATGTAGGACACGGAGATGGTTCCTTTCTGATACGCGCCTGTTCCTCGCCGAGATCGATTTCTTCTCCGGCAAACTGGAAAAGCAGGCGCATGGCGGTTTCGTCGCTGACCCAACCCTGAGCCTTCGCAACGGTCAGGGCTGAGACGAGCATCTGCGCGGCGCTGGCGAGCGTCTGGTGGTCGGCAACATCGATCTCTGGAAAGATGATGTCGTATTGCGCGTCGATGTCTGCCGCCAGTCTGCCCGCTTTGCGCGCCTCGCTCAATACGCGGTCGAGGATGGTACGCAGCATAGCACGCATGACGTACTGGCGGCGCTGGAATTTGAGGAAAGTTGGCAGACCCATTTCGGCGGCGGTAGCTCGATTGCCATAATTGCCGTCGCTCAAGAAGTGTTCAGGAATCTGCACGCCAACTGCAATCATTAATTTTATGGCGCGTCCGTCCTCGACGGCTTCGTTGGCATTGATTTCCGGCCTGACGGCTGACCAGCGCTCCGCTTCGTTATGGATAATCACGCTGCCCGGTTCGGGCGGATAGGCATATTCAGATTTCTTGCGCTCAATCGCTTTACGATCCGCCCCCGTCAACTGGACATCCCAGAGGAAGGCACCCTTGTACTTATTGATACGCACGCGGTCGGTCAGCCAGTCCTTATAGCGGCGCAGCCAGGGCAGCAGGGTAGCCAGGTCGCTTTTGCCGCGTTTGGCGTTGGAGACTTTGTTGATGGCAAACTGTACCACCTCTTTGCCCGCCTGCAACCATTCGCCCTCGAAACTATGCTGGTCTGCCGGAGTGACCGGCGCGGGATCGCCCGGCAGCGTGGCGCTGGGGCCGATGGGACGACGATGGAAACGCAGCACCGTTTCGATGTCTTGCGGATCGGTTTCGATTTGATCGATGAGCGACGGGTCAATCTGGCGAATCTTGACACGGCCATCATAGGGGCTGACAAAGAAACGGATAAACTGCTCCCCGTATAAGGCCAATTCTGTGCATAGAGCGTAGACCCGCGTTTCCATGTGGTTATCGAGATCATGCCAGAAATCCATCAGCACGTCCTGCACAGCCGCCTCGCGCGCCGCTACAACCACCCCTTTGCCCAGCACAAAGCTGGTAGTAATCTCGATCACCGCGCAGGCCAGGGGATTCGCATTGTAGGCTTCATAACACTGGTTATGCAATTCGAGGTAAGTTGAAGGAATCACATCCTTTTGATACCAGTTATCACTTAATCTCCTCCACAGGTAATCTTCCTCTCCACCTGTAGCTAAACGACCCCAGTACCAATCCTCTTGAGTGGGGGACGAGGCCATATAAGTAGGGTTGATCTGTTCCTGAATATTCGATGCATCTTCAGCGTCCACAGACGAGGCAAACAGCCAGCGCAGAAATGAGGGGTAAGGCATAGAGGCAAGCTCCTTTGGAAGCACGCGAGGGGAGAACGGTCGAGGAAGCGTTCAGTTGTTCGCTTTGTTGTAAGTATACTGACAAGCAAGCGAGCTGTCAAGGGTATAAAATATGGCGCGATCGTAAGAGAACATGACGCCGCTACCGGAAACACGGCGACCGCAAGGGTCGCCATGTCATCCTACTTCACCTGCCATGTCACCCTGCTTCATCTAAATATCGCTCATGCTGCCGTGACGCCCATGTCCTTCCACGAAGCGGCGCGCGCCCGCCTGCGCCTCGCCTGAGCGAATTACCTCTAATCCGCGCCGCGTTTCGTTGCGCAATGCATCCTCCTGGGAAAGCGACCACTGCTCATACGAGGACAGGCGATCAGAGCGCAGGCACTGCTGCGGGAAGCGCGCGAGATCACCCGCCAGCGCGAGCGCTACCTCCAACGCCTTCCCTTGCGGCACGATGCGGTTGGCTAGCCCCATTGCCAGCGCCTCCTGGCCTGATACGCCGCGCCCGGTAAGAATCAGGTCGAGCGCGTGGCTGTGTCCGATCAAGCGCGGCAATCTCAGGGTACCTCCATCGACGAGCGGTACGCCCCAACGGCGGTTGTACACGCCAAAAACGGCATCTTCGGCAGCCACGCGCAAGTCACACCACAACGCAACCTCAAAACCGCCTGCGACCGCGTAGCCCTCCACCGCCGCGATCACCGGCTTGCTCAGAAGCATCCTCGTCACACCAAGCGGGCCATCACCATCCTCGGTAACATGCAGATTGCGCTTCTCATCAAAGAGGGCGGTGAGGTCGAAACCGGAGCAGAACGTACCGCCCTCGCCTGTCAACACGGCTACCGCGAGTTCAGAGTCCGCGTCGAACGCCCGGAAAGCTTGTACCAGTGCGCTGGCCGTCGGGGCGTCGATGGCATTGCGCATGGTTGGCCGGTCGATAGTCACGACGAACACGGAGCCATCGCGCTCTGTTCTGACATTGTTCGTTTCCATGTGTGTCTCCTCGTACATAGTTTTATACGTCAAGTTAGACCGCATAGCAAAACTTACATGGCGCGCATAAGCTCGACGATATGAGCGAACTGTTCAACCGTCTTCGCAGTGCGTGGCTCAAGACTCACGATCAGGTGCGCGGTTCCGGTGCCAGCAAATTCATGCAGCCGACGAGCGATCTCTTCTGGCGAGCCTGTAATGGCTCGTTCCTCCTCGTTGCTCTCACCAGGTTGGAGACGAACTGATACTCCGGCAGTCAATGTAATCGTGGAGGGATCACGTCCCACTTCCTCGCAAGCGGCCTGCAATTGCGCATAGCGTTGCTGGACGACGGCGGGATCGACATGCCAGGCCGTATTCCAGGCATCGGCATAGCGTGCGACCAGCCGCAACATGCGCGGTCGCCCCGCGCCGATCAAAATCGACGGCCCGCCTTTTGACGGTCCGCGAGGACGCAGCACGCAATTATTCACCTGGTAGTACTGGCCCTGAAAATCGACATGGCCTTCGCGCAGAAGCGGCACGATTATCTGAAGCGCCTCCTCGAAACGACTGGCAAGATGATCGAATGGATAGCCAAACGCCTCGTATTCTGGCTGGTGCCAGCCCGCCCCCAGGCCCAGCACAAAGCGACCTCTGCTGATCTCATCAATGGCATCGGCCATCTTGGCAAGCAGGGCCGGCGGTCGAAACGAGGTACACGCTACCATCGTGCCAAGTTCCACGCGCGTCGTCACCGCCGCCAGCGCGCTGAGCAGGGTGAATGCTTCCCAGGGAGCAAACTCTTCTTGCTCAGGGAAACGGTAAATCAGATGATCTGCCAGCCAGATGGAGTCGAGGCCGCCCTGCTCGGCAGCCTGTGCCATAGCCTGCACATCGCAGAAGGTAGGAGTGCGCCCCTCAAGTGATCCTTCCGCTATGCCTAACATTACGCCAATTTTCATGGACTGTTTAGAGGTGGTCTGATTCAAATGCATGTAGCCTTTCTGTCTGGTAATCAAGCGTCCATTAAAAAGATACCAGCTTTTCCTGTATAATGAAAGGCCAAACTCATGCTGGTAGCATACATCGTGTATAATCACGTTAGTTCGGAGAAAGAAGGAGCAGAATATGCCAGACACACCACCCCAGGGGTACAGGAAGCTTCCAGGCAGCGAGCGGGAGCCGCTGCCCGGCGCGAGTCCTGTTGGGCCGATTGACCCCAATGAACATATCGAAGTAACCGTTTACCTGAGATTTCCGCCCGCAAGCAATCTGGCAGGCACGATCAGCGAACAGGCGCAGAAGAAACGCCCGCCTCTGAGCCGCGAGGAGTATAACGCGAGCCTGAGCGCGGCACCCGAAGATATAGCAAAGGTCGAGCAGTTTGCTCTCGCCCATAATCTCACCGTCGTCTCATCGGACCCTGTGCGGCGGCGTATGGTACTTGCCGGCACGGCAGACGCGCTGAGCGCCGCGTTCGCCACCGAACTGCAAAAGTATGAGCATCCCGGCGGCACATACCGGGGGCGCACGGGACCTTTACATATCCCCGATGAACTCGACTCGATCATCGTAGGCGTTTTCGGCCTCGATAACCGCCCGCAGGCGCGACCACACTTGCAACGCTCTATTCTCGAAGCGCATCCTATCGCGCCAGATGCCAACAACGCCGCCCGTTACGTGTCCTATAACCCGCTACAAGTTGCCCAACTCTATGACTTCCCAACCGGCGCGGATGGGCGCGGCCAGTGTATCGCCATTATCGAACTGGGTGGAGGCTACCTGGACATCGATCTCCAGACCTATTTCCAACAGCAGAACCTGCCACTGCCCAACGTAATAAGCGTCTCGGTTGACGGCGGGCAAAACGCTCCCGAAGGCACGCCGGATAGCGCAGACGGCGAGGTTGCCCTGGATATTGAAGTGACGGGCAGCATTGCGCCGGGCGCGAAAATCGCCGTCTACTTTGCCCCCAATACCGATCAGGGCTTTCTCGATGCCATTACTCAAGCCACGCACGATACTACCAACAATCCAACCGTGATCTCCATAAGTTGGGGCGCAGCTGAAGTGTACTGGACATCTCAGGCTATGCAAGCGATGGATATGGCATTCCAGGCTGCCGCCACGCTGGGCATCAATGTTTGCTGCGCGTCAGGCGACAACGGCTCGTCCGATGGCGTCGGCGATGGGCTGGCGCACGTTGACTTCCCTTCGAGCAGCCCTCACGCCCTGGCATGTGGCGGCACACGGCTGGAAGCAACATACGACAATCTGAGCAACCAGTACGTCATGAGCAGCGAAGTCGTCTGGAACGACGATCCCACCGCGTCAGCCAGCGGTGGCGGCGTCAGTGATGTTTTCCCGCTGCCTGACTGGCAGGCCAACGCGCGCATCCCCGTATCGGTCAATGACCAGCATAGCGGGCGTGGTGTACCCGATGTTTCGGGCGATGCCGACCCTGACACGGGCTACAAAGTGCGTGTCGATGGACAGAACGTGGTTTTTGGAGGAACCAGCGCCGTCGCGCCCCTGTGGGCAGGCTTGATAGCCCTGCTTAACCAGCAACTGGGTCAATCAGTCGGATTCCTCAACCCCATCCTTTACCAGAATTTCGACTTTTTCGGCCAGGTCAACGCTTTGCAGGATGTGACCAGCGGCAACAATGGCAGCTATTCCGCGCAAGAGGGCTGGGACGCCTGCACCGGCCTGGGTTCGCCCGGTGAAGCCAATCTGCTCGACGCGCTCAACGCATTGTAAACACTGGCTATCCGTTCACGAGTTGATAGCTGAGCAACTTGTTACCTTTCAGGTTGACCAGCGCGCCGCGCAGGTTGCCATCGCCATATTCGCTGCCGGGGTTGATGCTGGTGGTGCGCCCAATCTTATTGACGGC
>DASTKD010000373.1:0-2773 GCA_035716135.1 Ktedonobacteraceae bacterium | reverse complement strand
AGAGGCGACCCTCGCGGTCGCCTTCCCGCCCTTTGACACCCCTTTTCACCCCGAAGAACATAGACCCTCTGTACACGAACTTGACTTCCACAAAAATATAGTGTATACAGATTTATATTGAAGAGCCTTGTAAATCATTGTTGGCTGCTAAAAGGGAGAGTCTGACGCGAAATTGTGGCTCAATAAGGTTATAAAGGCTCCAATTTATTCAGTAAAGTGTATACACTTTTCTAAATTTTGTAGATAAGTAGAATGTGTTTCGAGAGTCGAGGTATATAGCACATGGTATTCCAGCCGATTGATGGGGTTGAGGGGAAAATTGCGACCGCGCAGGTGCATGAGTACCTGCGCCAGTTGATACTTGACGGGACAGTTCCTCCGGGTACCGTGCTTTCGCAGGTGCAGCTTGCGCAGGAAATCGGAGTGAGTCGCACTCCTCTAAGAGAGGCGCTGCGTATGCTCCAGGAAGAGGGGCTTGTGCTGGCCGAGTACAACCATCGTGTGCGCGTAGCGGACATTGACATTGGCGAGTTTGAACAATTTTATGCCAGCCGCATCATGCTCGAATCGCTGGCCCTGGCCCTGACTCTGCCTCATCTCACGCCAGGTGATTTTGATAAGATGGCTGCTTTGCTCGATCAAATGCATATCGCGGGCGAACGACGCGATCATGAGCATTGGGATGAGGGGAACAGGCAATTTCACGCCATCCTGTCATCTTACACGGGTGGTCAGATGCGCGAGATCATTTTGCGCTCCATCGAGGCCGGCGAGCGTTACCGGCGCATCAAGTTTCAGAATCTGGCGCACGCCTGGGAAGTGGCCGAGGTTGAGCATAAGGCAATTTTCGAGGCATGTCGCGCGGGCAATCGTGATGCCGCAGTTGAATTGCTGGCGCGCCATCTTGCTCGTACCGCTCTCACCGTCATTGCCCTGGCTGATTTAGAATACGAGCCGGTGGCGGTTCGTGCTGCCCTGCGGCTTGTCACTGGAAAGGGAGGGAAATAGAAACTTTTTCGACCGCAACCGGAAATGTCATCCTGAGCGAAGCGAAGGATCTGTATAGCGAAGCATCCTTCGTGTTGTCGCAGGAGACCCTTCGCTTCGCTCAGGGTGACAATACGCAATCGATCAGGTGGAATCTGTATTGAAATGTCGTCCATGTAGTGGCAATAGCGTTATTGCCAACAATGGTGCCATTTATGGCACATTTGTCAAAGGGGGCAAACCATGAGTCTCAATCGGACGCTTTTACGAAACGGCTGCGTTATCACTGTTGATAAGGAACTCGGTAACTTCCGGCGCGCTGATGTCCTGATCGAGGGGACGAAGATCGCCGCGATTGGACCAGACCTGGCGGCGGGCGACGCCGAGGTCATCGATGCCTCGAATATGATTGTCATGCCGGGGTTGATCGATACCCACCGCCATCTCTGGGAGGGCATCCTGCGCAACATTGGTGTGGATTACCCGCTTGAGGGTGAGGTTAGCTATCTGGCGTTCGTCTTGAACGTCCTTGCGCCCGTTTACCGCCCGCAAGATGTGTACGCGGGGAATCTAATCAGCACCCTGGGAGCCATTAATGCCGGCATAACTACGATTCTCGATTGGTCCCATATCCAGGCTTCACCACAGCATACCGACATGGCTGTCAGCGCCCTGAAGGATTCGGGTATGCGGGCTGTCTTTGCCTATGGCCCCGTCTGGTATGAGCCGGTGAAACCAGAACACCACGAATGGTTTAAGCGAGCTGCCAGAGAATATTTCTCCTCGAAAGACCAGTTATTAACGCTGGGCCTTGCTCCTCTTGGGCCGGAATTTAGCACTGTTGACGATGTGAAGTCTTACTGGCAGCTTGCCCGCGATTGCGATGCCCATATCACGGTTCATGTTGGCGTCGGCTCCTTTGGCAAGCATGGAAAGGTGGCGGAGGCTGGCCGGGCGGGAGTGTTTGGGCCAGACACCACCTATATCCATTGCACCACGCTGAATGATGAAGAAATACAAATGATCGTGGATACAGGTGGCACGGTGTCGCTGGCCTGCCCCGTTGAAATGATGATGGGGCATGGAATACCGCCTACGCAACGTTTCCTTGATCGTGGCCTGCGCCCCAGTTTGAGCGTTGATGTTGAGACCAACGTACCAGGCGATATGTTCACCCAGATGCGTTCGGCGATTGCCCTGCAACACGCCCTGATTTTCGACCAGAAATTAGCAGGCAAGGAAAACCTGCCGTCCTTCCTGACCGCCCGTGATGTGTTGGAGTTCGCCACCATCGAGGGCGCGCGCGCCAATGGCCTTGCAAATAAAGTCGGCAGCCTCACCCCCGGCAAAGAGGCCGATATTATTATGCTGCGTACCGATCAAGTCAACATCGCGCCAGTCAATGACCCCATTGGCGCTGTCGTGTGGGGGATGGACACCAGCAACGTTGACTCGGTTTTCGTGGCCGGTAAAGCGTTGAAGCGCAACGGCCAGTTGGTGAACGTCGATCTGGACCGTGCGCGCCGCCTGGCTACCGCATCGCGCGACTACGTCGTCGAAAAATCGGGATTCAAGCTGCCCGAGTTTTAAGCGCGAGGTAGCTGCATATGCCTACGTCCCTGGTGATTTTTTATGACCGAAAGCGGCCATTATGCGAAACGACCGTCCTCGTCCTGTAGGGACAAGGGGCGGATGTGGGGAAAGGCGGGGGCCTTGTGCTTGTCCTCGGGGCAACACGATACCAGTGGGATATGATGATGCCCCGCCGGATTACGTACCTTGAACG
>DASTKD010000372.1:0-4249 GCA_035716135.1 Ktedonobacteraceae bacterium | reverse complement strand
AGAGGCGACCCTCGCGGTCGCCTTCCCGCGCAGTGCGGTTGCCTCGCGCTTATTCTGCCTGGCGAGGATTTTTGAGCAGGAGAAAGGCGACCAGCGCCATGCTCAGCGACAGAGCGACACCGATGGCGAAGGTGATGTGTGGCGTGATCCAGGGGCCAAGCAGGGCTTGAGCCAGCGGGCCAAGCATGACGGCCAGCGAGATGGCTGACCCACGCATCCCCATGACCTGGCCGCGCGTGTCGTCGGTAGTAGCCGCCAGGTAGATGCTGCCCATCGCTGGCTCGACGAAGGCGCTGCCCAGTCCTGCCAGGGCCGCTCCCGCCAGCAAGAGCGGATAGTGGGGAGCCACCAGGACGACGACGATCAGCGCACTGAAGAGCAGACTGCCGGTCACGATGAGCGGCTTTTTCGGCAGCGTCTCCGAGAGACGACCCAGCACGAGCGGGAAGACCGCCAGCGCCATACCATAGACGCTGAATAACATTCCATACTGGGCCGTGCTGTAGTGAAGGACCTTCTCAAAGAAGAAAGGAAACTGTGGGAAGACGAACGGGTAGGTAAAGATCATGCCAAAATCGATGACCAGGAACGGAGCCATGAGCCAGATCAGGCGCGTCAAGCGCTGGTCCTTCGGCTTGCGGGCGGCTCCTCCTCGATTGGCTTGTTGCGCGCTCGCCTTTACCCGCATCTGCTTTGTCAGGGTTTCCGGCACCAGGAAGACGGCCAGCAGCGAGGCTGCCAGGGCGATGCCAGCCGAGAGCAGGAAAGGACTGCTCAACCCCAGGGTTTGCGAGAGGACGCCGCCAATGCCAGGTCCCAGCGCGAACCCCACCGCCTGCGCCGTCGTGAGCAAGCCAATCCAGCGCCCCTGTCTGGCGAGCGGGATCGCATCACCCACCATCGACATCGCGGCAGGCGTCAAACCAGAGAGCAACGCGCCCTCCACGAAGCGGATGGGAATGAACAGCGCCGCGACATTCACGAACGCCAGCAGCAGGTTGGTGATGATAAAGCCGGCCAGCGAGATGAAGAGAATGGGTTTGCGACCAATGCGACCAGCCCAGATACCCATCGGGGTACTAAAGAGGAACATCCCCAGGCCGAAGGCTCCTTCCATCAAGGCCAACGTTTCGGGTCCCAGTCCCAGAGCTTGCAAACGCTGCGGGAAAACGGGAAGAATCACGGCAAAACCGGTCATCATCAGCGCAACGCAGCCAATCAAGAACGCCAGCGCAACGGTAATCGACCTGGCGGGTCTGGCAGGGGAAATAGCACCGGCTCTGGCTCTTACGACTTCCTGCAAAGGGACAGTGATGGTTTCCGGTTCGAGAACTGCTGTCTGCATCGGTGGTATCCTTTCCTTCTCGCGTATATAGCTTGCAATTTGCAAGTAATCTCTATGTATCTGTTCTTCCTGACCACCCTCAAACCGGAAATTACGAGAAGTGGATTTTTCCCCATGACATTCTTGAATGTCATCCTGAGCGAAGCGAAGGATCTCCCGTCGGCCTGCGCACAGATCCTTCGCTTCGCTCAGGATGACAATGCGCGACGGATGACAGAGAATTCCGATCTGGATTGGGAAGAGTCATGAGGGCCACGGGCCTATCGAACAAAACGGGGGAACATCAAAGCGCGATGAGGTTGTATCCTGAGAGAAGAGCAAGCACTGCTCGCAAACAATGCAACGCTATGATGAGACGGAGAGCATCTGCCTTGTCCTGTTCAGAAGACTGTTCTCGCCGACAAAAACAGAGCCGCCGTTTTGCACCGTTTCACGCATGAGGGAGATCATCTTCTCGCGGTCGGCCTGCATCAGGGTGATCCAGGCAGCAGGGGCAGCGGTATGTGAATCGTACTGAGCGCTCCAATTCGCCATTTCTACCAGCACCGGGATGAGATCGAGACCTTTTTCCGTCAGAGTATACTCCTCTTTGCGCTTATCTTGCGCACAGGGTCTTTTCACCACAATCCCCTGCTGTTCCAGGTGGGCCAGGCGGCTGGCGAGGATGTTGGTTGCCATCCCTTCTTCTGACGCCAAAAATTCCCCATAGGTCTTTTTCCCAAAGTAGACCAGATCACGGATGAGTAAGAGCGACCACGGATCGCCAAATGTTTCTAAGGCAAAGTTGATGGGGCAGTCCGAGCGCCTCTGGTGTGTATGTTTCATATATTTGACTTCTTCACTTTCCCCGGTGGCTTGCGCCTTCCCAGGAAGAACTGTGGCAAAACGTCCTCTTCATGAGTAGTTCTCATTGTCCTGTGTGATTCTGGAATAGAATACTGCCTTACTTGTAAATTGCAAGCAATATTCGATGAAGGTAGATATTTGGAGATAAGAGTATGAAATCATTCATGCTGAGTATGGTGTATAATTATCTGCAACTGCGAGAGAGACGAAAGAAGTGACATATCCCTGTAAGGAGTAACATGGTGCAACTGTCCGATTTGATTAACAACCTGCCCCCTTATCATTTTGCCAGCGCAAAGAAGAAAATAGCCGACCGCAAAGCCGCCGGCGTTGATGTAATTAGCCTCTCAATGGGCGACCCCGACCTGCCCGCGCCGCGCCGCGTGATTGATCGCCTGTGCCAGGCAGCGCAGGACACAGAAAACCATCGCTACCCGGAATATTTTGGGATGCGCGCCCTGCACGAAGCTTTCGCGGCCTGGTTTGAGCGCCGCTTCGATGTGCGCCTTACTCCTGAACGCGATATTTTGCCCCTGCTCGGTTCAAAAGAAGGACTGGCCTATGTGGGCGCGGCAGTACTCAACGCCGGGGATATTTCGTTGATACCCGACCCCTACTATCCCGTCTACATTACGGGCAGCACCAGCGTGGGCGCGATTCCTTATATGCTGCCCCTGCGCGAGCAAAACGGCTATTTGCCCGACCTGCAAAGCATCCCGTCAGACGTACTGGCAAAGGCGCGGCTGCTCTGGCTGAACTACCCCAATAATCCGACGGCAGCCTGCGCCGACCGGGCATTTTTTGAGTACGCCGTCGATTTCGCGCGTCAGCACAACCTGGTAATTATCCACGACATGGCCTATGCCGAGGTGTATTTTGACGATTACTGCCCCATGAGCATCCTGCAAGTGCCGGGAGCCAGCGAGGTGGCCGTTGAACTGCATTCGTTGAGCAAGACCTATAACATGGCAGGTTTCCGCGTGGGGATGCTGGTTGGTAATGCCGAACTGGTCAACGCGGTGGGACGCCTGAAAAGCAACATCGATAGCGGCATGTTCCGGCCAGTGCAATACGCGGCCATCGAAGCGCTCAATCTGCCCGCGTCCTGGCTGGAGGAGCGCAACGCCATCTATCGCCGCCGCCGCGATCTGCTGTTTGAAGGCTGCAACGCCATTGGGATGCGCGCGCATAAGACGACCGCCGGGCTGTACATCTGGGCGGCTATCCCCGGCGGCTATACATCGCGCGATTTCGCCAACTGGCTTTTTGATACAACCGGAGTATTTCTGACCCCTGGCACAAACTTTGGCGACGCGGGCGAAGGATACGTGCGTATCTCGATGACCGCGCCCGAGGAGCGTATCGCAACCGCCTTGAAACGCATGAAGGAAGCGTTACGATGATCGCTACCCCTGTCAATGCCTGGCACCTGGCGCTCAATCGAGAAACCTGCGTCGATGTTGAGGCGGGTTTGAACCATGAATGGTTGGTCACGAACGGGCTGGGTGGGTACGCCGCCGGAACCATCAACGGAGCCACTACGCGCAGCTATCATGGCTTGCTGGTAGCCGCGCTGCGCCCTCCCGTCGAGCGCAGTGTGCTGGTGACGAAGATTGATGAAGAGGTGGAAGTCACCCGCGAGCGCAGCGAACCACAACGCTATAAGCTGGGCGTCAACGAATACCAGGACGGTACGCTTGATCCGCAGGGCTATAACTACCTCGAACGATTCGCGCTGGATGGCGACATTCCCATTTTCATCTACCAGCTTAACCCGCATATCACGCTGGAAAAGCGCGTCTGGATGGAATACGGGCAGAATACGACCTATGTGCAGTACGAGATGCGCCCCATTCTCGACGAAGAGGAGAGCGACGCCACCATCACGCTGCACTTGCTGCCATTCTGTCTTTACCGCGATCATCATAGCACCACCCAGGGGTCACACGACTGGCATTTTCAGGTCGAGATCGAGGGTCACAGCGTGCGCGTGCAAGCCGATGCGAACGCGCCCGCCTGCCGCATGGTCGCCAATCCTGCCGCGAGCTATTCCCCTTC
>DASTKD010000371.1:0-4566 GCA_035716135.1 Ktedonobacteraceae bacterium | reverse complement strand
GCGCCCATGCCATCCCTGCGTAATGCTGTCCGCCGCCATCACTTCGGTGAAGCGTGAATGCGGATCGTCGGTCTCGTCAACATGACAATCGATGTTGCGGTTGAACTCTTTCGCCAGATCAAAAACATAATGCACCTCTTCAACGCCCATATCGCGCGTCCACTCATAGTGCGGGATGCCGCCCACCAGGTCGCAGCCCAGTTCCATTGCCTTACGCATCAACTCGCGCCCATCAGGGAAAGACATGACGCCATCCTGCGGGAAAGCCACCAGTTGCAGATCGCAGATGTCGCGCACCTCCTCGCGTACCTCAAGCAAGGCACGCAGGGCGGTCAACTGCGGGTCGCACACATCGACATGGCTGCGGATATGCAGCGTACCCTGCGCTACTTCCCAGCGCACCTCTTCCAGCACGCGCCGTTTCACATCTTCGCGTGTCAACGATGGTTTGCGCTCGCTCCAAATCTGGATGCCTTCGAGCAGCGTACCGCTGGAATTGTAGCGCGGCTGCCCCACCGTCAGCACGGCATCTAGATGGACGTGCGCGTCAATAAAGGGGGGCGAGACGAGCCGACCAGCCGCGTCAACCTCGCGCGTCGCGCTATCAGAAATATCACCGGCGATACGCGCGAACTGCCCGTCTTTCACGGCAATATCAACAAGACCTTCATGACGATGAAGCCGCGCATGGCGAATAATGAGGTCGTGCAACATAAAGATTTCCCTTCATAACAAAATAGCCGAGGATCGTATACCTTGTGTTCATGAAAAAATAGCAGGCAGGCGGTAGATCACCGCCTGCCTTTGTATTACGCGACTAAACGAGATTACTCGCCGCCGCTGGCTTCCACTTCCTCGCCCAGACCAATCCTCCCGCGCGGACTCCGAATTTCGATGTTACGCAGGATCAGGTAGACGATACCGGCCAGCAGTACTGAGAACTCGAAGCCCAGGTCTATACCATTGGGCTGATTGATGAACCGGGTAATAAAACCCTGGAAGTTGAGTTGGTTAGCGCCAAGCAAACCGCCGACCAGACCCGCAATGATAGCCACAATCGCAGCCCATCCTAATGGAAGCCTGCTCGGAGTGTTCCAGTCATCGACGTTATACTGGCCTCGCCTGAACACAAAGTGTTCGAGAACGAGAATGATGCCATAGCCACCAAGCCAGTAGGCGACATCAAGCAGGAAGCTCTGCAACGTCGCAGCAAAATTCTGCGAGCCGATTATGGCGATGATAATGTAAATCACAGCGCCGATCAGCGTCCAGATGTAGCGCTTGACCTTCTGAAATGCTTTGCCAAACACCTGTACGGAGAGGCCGAGGCTATAGTCATTGGGAATGTTGTTGGCAACGATACTGAGCGCCAGCAACACAAGGAGAAACTTGCCAAAGCCACCGAGCGGGCTGACGACCGCGGAAAGCAGACCGCCAACATCACCAGTAGTACCAAAACCATCTTTCCAGGCTGGCACATTGGCAATGCCCGTCGTGAACGCCATTCCCAGGGTTTCCAGCAGGACACAGGGAATGAAGACACCCAGGAACGTTAGCCAGAACACGCGACTGGGTCGCGTATCTTCGGGCTGGTTGACATTATAGTCGGCAGCATAGGAACTCCAGCCGGTTGCGAAACCGTAGACCGCGCCACCGAAAGTGATAAACGAGGCAACCTCGGCCAGGCCGCTCAAGGTGGTTGCTGGCATGGAGAAGTGCTGCACGCCAACGAAGAACATGATCAGGAACATGATCGCCATCGGAATCCAGGCCCAGCGCTCATAGCGATGCACGTAGCGATAGCCATAGATACTCACCAGGGTCGTAAGGGCGGCGATTACTATGACGCCTGCCCACAGCGGGATCGCGCCGTTACTCAGCGAAACCACCAGTTGGCTGCCAACGATGACGTTTACAGCAGACCACGCGATACAAGCGGCAACGTTGAAGAAAGCCATAATAATGCCGCCCACCCAGCCAAAAGAGAAGCGCGTAATAGTCATCTGGCGCAACCCTAACTTTGGACCAAGCGTGGAGAAGAATGCTACGGGAAGTACACCTAGAGCGTTAAAAAGAACAATCGACGCCACACTATCCCAGAAGCCCAGGCCGAAAGCAAAGTTGGCTAGCGTTCCCAACGCAATTGTTGAGATCACCAGGTTGGCACCAAGCCACATAGTGAAGTTGTCGAAAATACGTACATGAGTGCGGGTTGTGGGAGAAACACGTTCGATACCGTGTATTTCTAAGCCACTTTCTTCTGGAATGGCAACGGTGTCAGTAGCCATGAGTTATCCTCTCTGGAGAAAAAACAATTGCACGATAAAAAAGGCGACTGAAGTTACCTGCCGGTCGAACCTCATCTCACCGGAGATGCCAGGCCCCCTGAAGGTCTCCA
Organism: Ktedonobacteraceae bacterium; assembly: GCA_035716135.1. Classification (GTDB taxonomy): domain Bacteria; phylum Chloroflexota; class Ktedonobacteria; order Ktedonobacterales; family Ktedonobacteraceae; genus CF-113. The sequence continues at coordinate 2,168 of DASTKD010000371.1, read as the reverse complement.
TCCTTCCGAGATATAATTCGTTCATTACCAGGTTATTCAACTCACAAGATATACAATGCTCTACGCCGTGTGTTACGCTTCGCATTCTTCGTCGTCATAGACGCTTTCATTTTGCAGCCAGGGAGTCGAATATACGACAAGTATATCATACAGTTCGCCTGAATGGGAATGGTTGACATTTACTCGATTGAGACCGCGGAAACGAGCATAACAAGGCCAATTACGCCAATTATATCTGCTGGAGCGCGGAAAAGATATTGGCTCAAGGTGGGAACGACATACTGTTCCAGGGTTATCAAGTAGTCAATCGTAAAAAAGAAAAACGAGGCGCTCATCAAGAGACTAAAACGGACGGGCTTATTCATATATGCGGAGAAATAGGCGCACATAATGAACATACAGATCAGCAACCGCGCGAAGCCAAACAGGGTTCGCGTCGCATTAGGCATAGCGGGCAGCGCAGGCGACAGGAGCAAGAGAATCAGAAGCAAGATGAACACCAGAATATTCACATTCATCAGGCTGCGCAGATATCTGTCAGAACTCTGGACCAGGCTGAGCAAAATAAACAAAAAGCCCACTGATTGACCGATGTACAAAAACCAGTCCGTATGCAGAGCCACGACGCTGATATAGCTCGAAGTGAAATCGGCAGCAGCAGAAAGGGAAAGCAATACCATCGACAATCCCAGAATGAAGAGACGATACTGGCGAAAGCGCGAATAAATATCGAACGAGCGCACAGCGATAAAAAGGGCAACCAGGCAGAGCGATACGTCGAGCAGATTGGGAATGAGCCTCGTATTCATGAAAGACGATTTCTCCTTACTAACCCTTCGCTATTTTAGGAGCAACTTAACGATTCTTAAACAAAAGCGCCGTATCAACAGGCCAACCTTCCGGTGTGTATATCTCTATACATTGCAGACTCAACAGCTCCTGTAAGGCCATCTGCGCTTCTTTCAAGGTCATACCGGTGGTATTACACAACTCGACTACAGATTTGTGACCATCTATGGCCTCGTAAAACCTGAGAGCCTGCTTATCGGTTATGGTAACGGAACTGGCAAACGGATTACTCGATAACATAAGGCCCGCGTTCTGCTTCTTTCTAATAATGAGACCAGGGAGCGCTGGCGGCGTTTCTGGCGCGAGAGCCTCTTGTTGCGCCGTTATTTGCACAGACTCGGCTGTCACGGGTAACAAGAGATGACGGTTTTCGGCAATCGCTAAAGCTTGTTCCAGAATAATATTGATCGCTGGCGTGAAATCCTGCTGTGGCACCTGCTGGAGTAATAAGAGTACGACGAATGTAAAGCCTGCCGCCGTCCTCTCGTGTGAACGCGCATAGGCTTCCGGGGCAAAGTCCACATTTTTGCTGACCACACAAAAGGCGCAAAATCCCAGGCCGTATCGTTTCAAGAGCGAGGACAGGTAGGCAGGGAATACCCGCTCTATTGGCAACGGAGAGGAGCTTCGCTGTCCCTTTGCAATGCGTTCAACTACTGTCGCCACCTTCTCACTAATCACATAGAGCGGTTGGGAAGGATTCTGAGCAGCCATAGCCCATAGGTGAGCGGAGGGTTGATCTGTCCAGCCATTCTCGCATGTCCACAACTGCACAATCGGCACGTCAAAACGTTGCATCATCATGGAAGTCATCCATTGAAACATCTCTTCAGGATGATGCATCGCCTCAATCGCATGGCGCAATTGCGTAAAAACGGTTAGCCGGTATCCCCTCATGTTCTGTGGAGAAAAAGTATCATCTCCCATCCCATTTCGCCCTTATAATCTTCCTCGAAATAAACGCTTTAGCTCTAATAAAGAAACAAACACGCCAGATACCAACACTTATATCTGGCTGTAGATGTATCGATGTTAGCCTACGAGAAGTTCAAGTAAAGAATACTCTTAATGACGCCAGTATTCAATAGAGTAGGAAAATTGTACTGAAAAGTATAGATACAGCAAATAGCGGACACAAGGTTACAAAATAGGAATAATGTACCGGATAATGTACCTTTTTCTTGAAAAGAGAGTATACTCAGGGCGAAATTTAGCCGTTCAGTAAGTTTCCCGCTCCACAGGGGTGTGTTGTTTTGAGTTCCATGACTCTGGAAGGGATAGAAAATGGCTACAGATATTGCTGTCATGCCAGAACTTGA
>DASTKD010000370.1:0-6163 GCA_035716135.1 Ktedonobacteraceae bacterium | reverse complement strand
GACTGACCAACCAGTCATTGACATATCCGCTTTTTTGTGTAGTAGTATTCCCCCAGGGCGACCGCAAGGGACTTTCACTGGTAGTTTTTTGAAACGCGCCGATCTCCCACCTGTCATCCTGAGCGCAGCGAAGGATCTCTCCTACGCTACGCAGAGATCCTTCGCTGCGCTCAGGATGACACTTCCGACTCGCTGGCCCTTTTTCTAAAAAACTACCAGTGAAAGACCGCAGGGGTCTCTGGGGTTCTCGATTACCCTATTCTGGATGTGCCATTGCAAAAGGGACGATTCGGTGTTATAGTTAATACAGTAATACTGACCAATCGCCCAATATAAATGATCTGGAGCAGAGATGCCGAAAATTGTCGATGAACAGATGCGCGAGGCGACGCGCCAGCGTATCATCCACGAGGCGGCCATTGAATTCGCGCGGCTGGGTTTTGACTCGGCCAACATCAATACCATTGCGGAACAATCAGGCATAGGCAAAGGCACTATCTATCTCTATTTTGAGAATAAGCGCGAACTATTCCTGGCGATGCTGCGCTTGATTGCGCAGGCGCAACTGACCTCGATTCGCGCCGCGCTCGCCTTTGAGGGCAGCTTGCGCGAGCGTTTGCGGCGTCTCTTCCTCGCATTCGCGCAGCAGGCCAACGCGGAACGCGATTACTTTAACGTCTATATGAGCGCCCTGTACGGCGTGAACCGCGCATTCCAGGCGGAAGCGACCAAACTGCTGCGCGATTACGTGGCCGTAATTGCTTTGATGCTAGAAGAGAGCCGCGCGCGTGGTGAATTACGTGATATTGATGTGGAAGCGACCGCTCTGATGGTACTTTCTTTAACCGAGTCTTATGTACTTTCCGCCGGAGTACTGGAACAAGCTGAGCATGAGATTGCGCGCCAGGCCGAGGCCGTTGCTGACCTGGTTTTACAGGGTATTGGCGTGGCGTCGCCTTGAAATAGAGTCTCTTTTTTTGTTTCATAATGAGTGACCACCCACCCAATAAAATTTAATGGGTATGAAACACAGGGAATTGGAGCCTGATTTATGCGATCTTCTTCATCGAACTCGACGACGACATTTTTACGGCGACTATTGCACTTTCGCCCCCCCATGTACAGCTTTGAAAGCCCACGTTACCTGGTCAAGTGGCTCTTTCTCAGCAGCTTGATCGGCATTGTAGCGGGGCTGGGCGCGATCGCATTCTTCGCCTCGATTCGCTTTGCAACGGACATGTTACTGGGGCATCTGGTAGGCTATCTGCCGCCCTCGCCTGCCGGGGAGGGACATACAGCCGTGATGCCGCTCTGGGCGGCGGCGCGTCCCTGGCTGCTGCCCCTGGTAACGGCGGCGGGCGGCTTAATTTCGGGCCTCATTGTCTTCAATTTCGCGCCGGAGGCGGAGGGACACGGCACTGATGCTGCCATTAGCGCGTTTCACCTGGGTAAATCCATTCGCGCGCGCATCCCCTTGATAAAGCTGGTGGCGTCTGCCATCACCATCGGCTCCGGTGGATCAGCCGGGCGTGAGGGACCAGCCGCGCAGATCAGCGCGGGTTTTGGCTCTCTCTTAGGAGATGCGCTGCATCTCGATGTGCAGGACCGGCGTATCGCGCTGGCAACGGGCATCGGCGCGGGCATTGGAGCTATCTTCCGCGCTCCGCTTGGAGGGGCGGTACTGGCAGCAGAAATTCTCTACCTGCACGACCTGGAAATTGAAGCCATTATTCCCGCGCTGATCGCCTCGATTATTGGCTATAGTGTCTTCGGTATCTGGGCGGGCTGGCATCCTATTTTCGCCACGAGAAGCGATTTGGCATTTACATCTCCGCCGCAATTGCTCTTTTACATCGTGATTGGCCTGCTCTGCGGGCTGGTAGGTTTGCTCTACGCGAAGGGATTTTACGGTATTACCCACGTCTTCCACCGCATTACGCTCCCTAACTGGCTGAAGCCTGCCATTGGTGGATTACTGGTTGGCTTGATCGGATTGCTTTTGCCGGAGGCGCTCGGCATGGGTTACGGCTGGGTGCAGGTCAGCATGGGTCCAGGTTTACTGTCTCTGCCTATCTGGGTTGTCTTGCTGCTGCCCTTTGCCAAGATAGTCACGACAGGGTTATCGATTGGTTCCGGTGGTTCCGGCGGCATCTTCGGTCCCGGTATGGTGATTGGTGGGATGCTGGGTGCAACGGTGTGGAGGGTCTGCTATGCCTTTCTGCCGGGCGTGCCGTCAGATCCCACGCCCTTTGTGATCGTTGGGATGATGGCTCTGTTCGGTGGTATCGCGCACGCGCCCCTGGCTGTAATGCTGATGGTAGCCGAGATGACGGGCAACCTCTCATTGCTGGCTCCCGCTATGATCGCGGTTGGTATCTCATCAATTCTGGTTGGCAACTCGACCATTTACACCAGCCAGATCGATACGCGCGCTGACTCGCCTGCCCACCGCCTTGAATTTTCATTCCCCCTGCTCTCGACGCTGACTGTGCGGCTGGCGATGAAACCGCCGCGCTTCACATTTTCTCCCACCCAGAGTGTCGCCGATGCTGAGCGAGTATTAAATGAGCAGAAGAGTCCAGGCATCAGCGGCGCGCCTGTACTTGACGAAGCGAGTCAACTGCTCGGTACGTTTACACGGGCTGATATTCAACGTGTGCCGCGCGCGGAACGCGCAGCCCGTACAGTGCAAGAGGCTATGCATAAGGATGTATTGTTAATACAACCAGAGGAGTCCCTCGACGATGCGCTCGAACAACTGACGGAGCATCAAGTTAGCTGGGCTCCCGTCGTAAACGACACGGACACGCCGGGCGAAAAAAATATCGCGGGTGTACTCAGCGCTGCGGATATTATGCAATCCTATCGCCAGGCTGTGCTGCATGAAACGAAGCGTATGCGCAAGCTGGTCGATACCAAACCAAATATTGACACATAACCTCTGCACCGCTAATATAGAGGCACGCCGTGACAGGAAAATCAGCAGCAAGGTGTTGCGAAATGGCGGCGCGGAGAAAACCAATGTTGACCTACGAAGATGTGACGGCCTTTTTCCTCAGAGCGGCGGCAGACCTCGGACTGGTAACGCACCCCGAATACTGGACCAATGGCCGCTCGCTGGAGCGCGAATTTGCCTGCATTTGTCATACCGGAAGCTGTGAGGGGTCGGAAACTCGCAGCTCCTGCACGCTTTCTTTTACCTGGAGTACGCTCGATACCGCCCTCTCGCTCGAAGGGCCGGTCGGTGTATGCGATTTCTTTCACGAGCCGGACGAGCATTGCCCGCACCTGCATACCGGCGACATCCCGCCGTTGGAGCTTGACCTGTCCTATGTCTCGCCTCTGAACGGTTCGGGCGCGAGCATTTCTGAGGCTACCCTGCTTTCACTGGCGCAAATGCTCAAGCTGCGAGCCAGCGAATTGAGCAGCCGTACCATAGAGACGCGCCCCGGCGTCAATATGATCTTGCAAGATAGCCGCCTACAACCAGAGTCGCTGACCTTACAGCAACGGGTGGAACTGCCCATCTGGCATCCCAACGGGATGCGCGGCCTGCACGACGAACCGCATAACCGCTCCGCTCGCTTCATCCAGCGCAGCCGTCCCACCACCGACGATGACGAAGACGACGAGGAAGACGAAGTTGTAGCCGATAACCCGCGCCCGGAAGACTGGCTGCCCCAGGTCATGGTCGATGTCTGCCAGGACATCCGGCAGGTACTGGAGGCTCTGGATACGGTGCGTATCCATAAGAATCTGTAAGCAAAACCGTGTACATACAGGGAGGGACACCGCGCGGTGTCCCTCCCTGTAGAATTTTAACCATCGACACCGGTCATGCCCTGTCATCCTGAGCGAAGCGAAGGATCTGCGCTGTGCCAACGAGAGAGATCCTTCGCTTCGCTCAGGATGACAGGGAAAGTTCGTTAATACATTCTGTGGGGTTTGCGCCGCTCGCCGGGGAGCAATATATCCAGCGCATCATCGATCGTCACGACGCCTTCGAGCGTGCCTGCTGCGTTGACGACGGGAACGGCGAGGAAGTTGTATTTTGCCATGACCTCGGCGACGGCGCGTGGTTCAGCGTCGGGCTGGACGGTCACGAGATCGGTTTCCATCAGGTCCTGTAAAGGCTGCGCGGCGTCGGCTACCAGCAGGTCCCACAGCGAAACGATACCCAGCAGCGTATAATCTTCGCGTGCTTCGTCAGCGATGCAGTAGACGTAAGCCAGGCGCACATCCTGCTCGCGGATATTGTACCGCACAGCCTCCATTGCCTCACCGGCTGTCTTTGTGGCATCGATAGCCACGAAATCGGTGGTCATGATGCCGCCGGCGGTATCCTCTTCGTACACCAGCAGTTCCTGCACGTCCTCGGACTCTTCCGGCGTCATCAGCCGCAGCAATTCTTGCGCGCGTTCCTCCGGCAAACGCGCTACCAGGTCAGTCGCCTCATCGGGTTCCATTGCTTGCAAGATGTCGGCGGCGCGTTCCACGTCAATATTTTCGAGGATGTGGCTCTGTCTTTCCGTATCGAGTTCTTCCAGCGCATCCGCCGCCGTTTCGTCGTCCAGCCCCTCTATGAGACGCGCGCCCTGCCCCGGCGTCAACTGGTACACAATATCCGCAATATCCGCCGCCCGCAACTCCGCCAACTGCCCGCTCGTCCGTCGTAAGGACGCGGGTGGACGTGTGGATGGGTGGGGACCCTTGTGGGCGTCCTCGTCTGCTGATTGATCGGTGGCGGACGCGGACGCGAGCGTTGGCTGATCGGTGGCGGACGCGATAAATCGCGTCCCTACATCTACGCCGTCCCTGCTATGTTCTTGATCCTCTTGCACGCGCGGCTCGCCGATCAGCTCGATATGCTCCCAGGGGATAAGTGTAGTGGGTGGACGTTTGCTTCTGCCGCTCAACAGCCACGATGGAGCGAGACGGCGTACCAGGCCCAACGCGCTGTTATCGATGCCCTGGATGCGCCAGTCATCGGCAAAGCACACGTCATTCACGCGCACGGCTTTTTTATGCTCGACATCAATAACCTGCTTGTCCAACACCTCATGCGCCAGGCTAACGCGCTGCTCCGATACCACCGTATCCGCGCTTGCCTCGACGGATATCTGCCATGTTGTAGGAGTCTGATGCATCGCGTTCGCCGGTACGTACCATCGCTGTTCCGCCTCACCCTCGACAACCACTGTAGGGACGCGATTTATCGCGTCCTCTTGCATCGCGTCTGCCCTTGTTGCGTCCGTAATGGCATCGGTTGGCGCGTCCACCAGCACGTCCACGATTTTGCCCACGCGCGCCCCCTGCATATTTTCGACCGCCGCGCCAATCAATTGACTCAGGTACATCATGTTAATTTTGTTTTACTTCTCGATACGCGCGTCCGGCATATCGGATGTGTGATGCAGCGAAGCGTGTTCGGCCAGTTCCGCCGAGGCTCCAACCACTTCGCGCTCAAAGACTCTGTACGCTTCGTGTTGTTTTTCTTGCTCTTCGTGCAGGCACGCGCCGATAAAATCGCGGAAGAGCGGATGGGGCCGCGTGGGGCGACTCTTGAACTCCGGGTGGAACTGCGAACCCACGAACCAGGGATGGTCTGCCAGTTCCATAATCTCCACCAGGCTATTGTCAGCCGAGCGACCGCTGATCTTCATGCCATGCGTTTCCATACGCTTGCGATATTCGTTGTTGAACTCGTAGCGGTGGCGGTGACGTTCAAACACAATGGCCTCGCCATAGGCGGCATAGCTCTTTGTGCCAGGCGTCAAGCAGCACACCCAGTTACCCAGTCGCATTGTACCACCTTTATCGGCCACCTGTCGCTGCGTGACCATCAGGTCAATGACGGGATACTTCGTCGAGGGATCAAACTCTGTGCTATTGGCTCCCTCCAGTCCCAGTACGTTGCGCGCGAACTCGATCACGGCCACCTGCATACCCAGGCATAGCCCCAGGTAAGGCTTGCCTGTGCGCCGCGCATAGCCCGCCGCCTTGATTTTGCCTTCAATACCGCGCGAGCCAAAGCCGCCCGGCACTACGATGCCCGCCACATCTTCGAGCAATTCGGTATAGTTGTCGCCCATCTTCTCGATGGACTCGGAATTGATCCATTTGATGCGCACATCCACGTCGTGGTACCAACCGGCATGGCGCA
>DASTKD010000369.1:0-4804 GCA_035716135.1 Ktedonobacteraceae bacterium | reverse complement strand
GGAACAATCGCTGCCATTGGAAGAAGTGTACGAGGTTGCGCAACAGGTCATCCAGCACGCTATAATATCAGTGGAAGATATAAAATAGGGATTATCAGTATTCATGTGAGTGGGAGGGGTCATCCTGGCATGTAGGGACGCCCCTCCCATGAGTGGGAGGGGTCATCCTGGCATGTAGGGACGCCCCTTGTGGGCGTCCGGCCCCTCCCGGCTAGCAGGTGACTCATGGATTTCAAAGATTGGCGCGGCGTCGCCAGAAACCCCGACGAAGCAGAGCAGCCACAACGCAGGCGCAAACTAAGCGGAAGGCAATACCACGACTACATCGAAGAACAGATTCAGGAGGCGGTGGCGCGCGGCGAATTTGACAACCTGGCAGGCACGGGCAAGCCGCTCAACCTCGAAGACAACCTCCAGGCCGGAGACAAAACCAGCGCCTATCGCCTGCTCAAGCAGAATGGCTATGCGCCTCCTGAAATCGAACTGCTCAAAGAGATTCGCGGCGAAAATGAGCGCGTAGAGCAGCAACTGAATCGCCTGCGCACCCAGGCCAGAGACTTGAGGACGCGCCGCGTAGCCCCTTTCCCCGGTGAAAAACGCGCTTACAATAATGCCGTCGAGAAAACCGCGACGGCATACAAAGAGAAGTTACGCGCCTTAAACCGCAAGATTCTGACCTTCAATTTGAGCGTTCCCGCCACCATGCATATGACTTTTCTTGATGTCGAGAAAAAGGTGCAGCAGTTTCGAGATGCCTGTCCACTGCTGCCTGAATAGCGGAGCGTGACGCCCACCAGGGGCGTCACTACATACCAGTATTCCCCATCCCCCATCCCCCCAGCCTGTCGCAGCAATCAGGAAGGTGGGGATTGGATGGGGCGCACATGGTATGTAGGGATGCCCCTGGTGGGCATCCAGCCTGCGCCGCTTATGCTCCTGTTGGCAATCCCATTATCAATACTTTTTGCATGACGGCGGCGGCAATCGCGCCACTGGCGTTGCTGGGAGCGGACAGCATCAGCACGCCCTCCTGGATGCCAGCCGGGAAGGTGGACTGGTAGCGCAGGCTGGTCTCGAACGTCGTCTGACCCATGCCAATCGCTCCGGTGGCATTGGCCTGTCCCAGAGAATTGTAGAGGTGGTCCAGCACAATGACGTGGCCGATGACACCCTCAAAGGCGTTACCCGTGCCTTTCACATTGACCGGGTTGCTGAGTACAACCATCGGGTCAGGGCTGGTAATCGACATGCCATCAACTTTGACCGCGATGGCCTCCCAGATGCCGCCGTTGGTGTTCCCCTCCAGCCGCGAGAGCGTTACGAGGATAGCCCCGCTGCCGGGCAGGCTGCTGCGCACTCTCACAACCGCGCTGACATCGTGCGTTCCACCGCCACTCAGCAGCGTGGTTGGTGAGTTGGCAGACCAGTTGAGCAGGCTCACGGCCAGCGTGTTGGCAACCTGTGTCGCGCTGAGTTTCCAGGGCTGGTGTCCCTGATTGACGCTCGCCTGGTCGGCCTCGGCCTGATAGCGCGTCAGGTCAGGGAAGATGCCGGGGAAGACGGTCTGTAACAGCTTGCCCGCGCTGGCCGACCATTTGAACTCACGGAACAGGTCTGCCGTCATGGCGGATTCGGGTTTGCCTGCGTTGAGCGCCGAAAGCTCGTCCGCCTGCGCCGTCATGATGGTATTGTAGCCGCTAATCTTCGCTGCGCCCTGAACGAGTCCCAGCGCCTGAAAGATCTTTGCCGGTGAAGCACTGGCGATGTTGTCGAACACGTAAACGTCCAGCGTGGGACCAGCATTGCTACGATGATCTGTCACCAGGGCCTGAAGCGTGGACGTGCCTGTGATGTTGGCGCAACTCACGCTCTGCACCTGCTGCGGCCCGCCAGCAGTGCCGATGATGGTTTCCCAGTACGCCGCATTAGCTGTATTACCAGGGCAGGCTTGAGGGCCTGAACGCACGCCCGGCGTTCCGGTCGGGGTCGCGCTACGTGTCACGGTGCTTTTGGGAGTCGTGCCGGTAGTCGCGGTACTATTCGGCGACGTACCGCTGACAGTGCTACAGGCAACAAGGGTAGGAATAAGAAAGAGCATTACAAAGAGGCCAGAACCGATGCACATGCGTTTAGAGAGTGATGAAGCTTTTTGCATAATGATGTATCCTTTGATTCATCAAGCCATACAACACTTTTCATAGAGGAGATCTGTGAGACAGAATACGTAGAGAGCATAGAAATGATAGCGCAAGCATAACACGGAAACTCAAGAATAACTGTGAATTAGCTCACAGTTTGACGAATCACGCTTATTTTATGTCAAATTGGATGGCCTTAGTAAGAAGAGGAAAGAAACGAGTATCGTTACAATACCTTTTCAAAACACACAATCTCGTTTTCTCCCCGCGCGGGAGTGGATATCACAAAAAAGCCTTTCTGGTGGTAGCTTGCTTTCTGGTAAAATTCGAGCAACTTCACATGTCTGGCACAAGCATCGAAGCGAATGGCTTCATACTGCTCCTCGCTTGCAAGCTGCTCAATATGTTCGAGACACCAGGAACCAATCCCCTGCCCTTGCACACGAGGAAGGACGGCCAGGCGATTCAGGTATAGTGCTCTGGCCTGTTCCGATTCCCAGATATTGTCCAGTTGAGCATAATACGATGGGGCTTGATCTCCAAGCGTGAAGGTTGCGATAGCCTGCTCTGTATCGTAGACCGCATACACCCGTTTCTCCTGAGCAGATTGACGCAGCAAGTGAAGCGGATAGGGAGGAATCCAGTGCATAAGCCCGAAGCGTTCCTTCATATCTTCGCCACATTGTCTGAGAATATCATGGACCACTTCAACCTCCTGCGGCCCCACGCGCTTGATCTCAAATCTTTCCATGAGTTTTCCCCTTTCCCAATGGCCTATTATATCAGGAAAGAATGCCCACCAAGCAAGAAAATAAGCGGCGCTCTGTCGCTCAAATAGTGAGCTAGTGATGGAGTATAATTTCCTCAACAGGGCTGGATTTAATCAATAGGATTAGAAAGTAGTACTATGCTATGGCTAAGTCATCTTATCAAGTGGATTGGACTGTGCTGCTGATTGGTGGCTCATCGGGCGCAGGCAAGACTATTTTAGCAAAGCAGTTAGGGCTTCGCTACGGCTGCTCGTGGCTTGAAGTGGATGACTTGCGATTAGCGTTGCAGCGCAGCCAAGTTGTGCTTCCAGAGCATACTGAGACACTATACTTTTTCGAGGAGACGCCGCATATCTGGGAAATGCCAGCGGAGCGCCTGCGTGATGGTCTGATTGCCGTTGGTCATGTCATGATCCCAGCCCTTGAAGTCGTGATCGAGAATCATGTGGATACCGTTGCGCCAGTCGTCATCGAAGGGGATGGTATTCTGCCATCGCTTTTTACTCGTTCATCAATACGCACTCGCGCCGCCAGCGGGCATGTGCGCGCGGTGTTTCTTGTTGAGCCAGAAGAGGATGCCATCTTTACAAATATGATGGTGCGTCATAGAGGGATTGCGGAGCGAACCGAAGCAGACTTGCGTATAGAGGCACGCGCAAAGTGGCTGTTCGGGCGCTGGCTGGCAGACGAGGCTCAACATTATGGCTTGCCGCTGGTGGAACCGCGTCCGTGGCACACGCTAAGTGAGCGTGTTATGGAGGCTGTGGATGCTTCCAGTCATTTATTTGGATAATGTACCGAGAACTGAAGCAAAGTTACGCCTTGAAGCCACAAAGAATAATCAGCAAAAAGGTGTGAAATATGAAAGCCGGAGGTCAGGATTGAACTAACGTAGCGTTTTTATTCCGACAGATAAAAGTCATAGTGAGGCCATTAAATACCCGAGTGCAGTATTCCATGAAACAGCTGCGGACTGATTATCTCCCTCTAGTGTCAAGTTTGAAATGCCCAAATTACCTGGATACCTTGAACCCTCATCATTAAAAACGAAAGACTCGCCGATATACTTAAAGTCAAGCGTTATTTTAATTCTGCCATTTGATCTTTCGATTTCAATAATTAACTTATTCTCCCTTATAATCCTTAAACCATCATCTGTGCTAGTTAAAGTCACGTTATCAGAGCCATATATCACCCGATTTGCGATTACAAGCAAATATGGGTTGAAATTTTGCAGCATAACGATGTTTACATAAAATCGACCATTTAGCTGATATGGGTAGATTACCGGTTTGCTATCAAGGATAAGGATATATTTCCATTTCTTATATAGGACATTACCAATTTCAAAAGTGCTCTTGTTCGAGTAAAAATCAAATAATGTTGAACGTTTTTTGAAGTTCAAGGTTTGAATAAATCTTTGATCTTCTTCGGAAAGTAATTTAGGGAGGACTCGGTGACATGAAGGGCAAAGACATAATATATTACTGGCTACATCTGGTCCACCTCTGGCAAATTCCCAAATGTGATGTCTATCAATTATTATGTCTAAACCGCAGCATTCGCATTTATCTTTGGAACGGCTTCGTAGTACCCTTAATACATCAGCTCCGAATTTTGCCCTTTTACGTTCAGTCATAAAATACTCTAACTATCTTTGCTTATGGTAAATTAGTCAGAACCATTGTATCTCTATTGTTGTTGGCTTATCGCTTTTGTCTGCGTGACTGCAAGAAAGCTTCATAGTCTGCGCGGGTAATTCTAAAGATTTTTCTATCTTCTGTCCCAATATTAGTAGCTATCAGTTCGCCGCTCTGGATAAACTGATAGACTTTCCTCAAACTGACACGTAGCTCCCTGGCCACTTCATCAACCGTCATCAGATTACCATTCATA
>DASTKD010000368.1:0-2537 GCA_035716135.1 Ktedonobacteraceae bacterium | reverse complement strand
CAGCCGCATGGACGCGCACGAGCGCCTCTCCCGCCTGTGGTTCCGGGCGCGGCTTGTCTTCGAGCTTGAGTTGTTCGGGCCCGCCGTAGTCATGTACCTGGATGGCCCGCATTGTTGGTGCAGTCATGGATGTTATCCTATCGGAGCGTTTGTAGCCAGGTCGAGATGGCCTGCCCCATCTCATCAGGACAATCCTCTTGCGGCCAGCGGAACGCGTGCAATGTCACCTCGGTCTGCGCTGGCCAGGTACGACAATAGTCGCGCAAGGCGCCATTCAGGATAGCAGCAGGATGGTCGCAGTTGATGAACAGCTTGGGAATCGGGCTTTGCTCAAGCCATCTGGCATATGCCCCGTAAATCTCAGCGACATCGGCTGGCTCACCGTTGATAGGAATCTGACGTGGGAAATCCAGCATCGGTCGCCGTCCCTCACCCGGCACGGCAAATGGGCGACGGTACTCGGCTAACTCTTCATCGGTCAACCCCCGGAGGACGGAAGGAGGGAGGAATTTTTCGATAAAGACATTCTCCTCCAGAATCATCTGATCCCCTGTCTCTCCCCGCAGCATCTGAATGCCTTGCTGGGTAAAACCGGGGAAATCCTCCCAGGTAAGAGGCCTCACATTCGCCTCGACATATGCGAGGCCCCTGACTGCGGCGGGATGGCGGCGGGCCCAATCAAAACCAAACGAGGCCCCCCAATCGTGCATGACGAAGGTCACGCGCTCGCGGACACCGAGCTGCTCCAGGAGCGCGTCCAGGTAGCGGCGGTGCGCGACGAACGAGTACGATCCAGGGCCGCTGTCAGGCAGCTTTGCCGAATCACCCATGCCGATGAGGTCAGGGGCGATGCAACGCCCCAATCCTTCCAGATGTGGAATGACATTTCGCCAGGTGTAGGATGATGCGGGATTGCCGTGCAGGAAGACGATTGGGTCGCCACTTCCTACATCCACGTAGGCCATCTCCTGCCCCAGAACCGGTTGGCGTTTCTTCTGATATGGAAATGTCGCGCTGATCATGGTTGAATCCGAATCCCTTTCTTCAGGTAGGCAGGATACTGGTTATCAGACCCTGCACGAGTTCTTCAGCGAATTGCTGATTCGTCTTGTCAAATGGATCATGCCCAAGCAGGTGGATCATGAACACGCGCTGGTGGCATGCCCCCAGTAGCAAAGTGGCAATGTTTAGCGCTGTAATCTGGCGCCCGATTCGCCCAAGCGTCTGCTCCTCTTCGATATAAGTCGCGACCAGCGTAAAGATGTTCTGCGGACCGCCGTTGATCCGTTGAGCTGTCTCGCGATAACGCATCAACAACCCTTTGTCAGCCAGATAATTGACAGAGATCGGGAACAGCTGGTCGTAATATCGAACGACTGCTGCTACCACGGCTGTCAGATTCTCACTAAGCGTGCTGGCGCCGGCCGGATGTGTCTGGATGGCGTCGAATAAGGCTGGCAGGCGTCTGCTCACCACCGCGAAGAGAATATCTTCTTTGTGGTCGAAATGCCTGTACAGCGCGCCTTCAGAGAGGCCTGTCTCTCGGGCGATATCCCTGGTAGTCACCCGCGCAACGCCTTTCAACTCAATGAGCCTTTCGGTTGCCTCCAGAATCCTCTGTCGTGTTTCTCCTGCCACGTGGTCTCCTTACTGTAAGTGAGCGCTCACTTACATTGGAATATATTCGCCAAAAGCGTTGGCGGCTACTGTCCAAAGGGACAGAATCAAGGGGGGCTAAAAGAACAGGCAGGGACGGTACAGAATAGAGGTGATCGAGGAAAGAGCGCACTTGTACCGGCCCATATGGGCCTGCTTCGGCGACACAAAGTGCCGCTCCTCCCACATGGGGAGAGCGGCATCGTGCGATAAACTCGATACAGAGACTAGCTGGCGGGCGTTGCGGCAGCCTGAGCAGTTTGCGCGGCGGCCTGGCGGGCCTGAGCGGCCAGCGTAATCTTGCGCACCTTCGGCACCTTGACCATCGTGCGCAGGCAGCGCGTGCAGATCTTGACGCGCTTCATCTCGCCATCGATCAGCAGGCGACGGCTCTGCAGGTTGAGGTTGAACCGGCGGTTCGTTTTGCGGTTCGAGTGGCTGACATTATGCCCGTACATGGGCTTGCGGTGGCAGACATCACAACGGGCGGACATATTCCTCCACCTTCACATACTGGTCTCACAAAAGGGCATTCAGGACATCTTCCAGCGCCCGTCGTTCGCTCCCGTGCCTGGTCCCTGCCAGGCCACGGATTCCCGCTTCCTGTTGACCGGGAGCGAGCAGCAATGGTATATCATTCCCAACATGCGCCACACCGCACCAGACGCCGTAGTTCGCGTATTGCGCTGGTTCTCACGCGATGATGGGCAACATCAGGCGAAAGCGCCGAAGGCACCAGGCTAGTATAGCATGCCTCCGCGCTTTTGCGCAAGCACACTGGGGCGAGACGTGTTAGAATACGCGCGAATATAGTAGCGCGCTAACAATTCATGGCCGTGCTTGGCGGCCCGCGCGCGATTCCCTGGAAATTCCGTTGCTCA
>DASTKD010000367.1:0-4662 GCA_035716135.1 Ktedonobacteraceae bacterium | reverse complement strand
AAAGGGATAAGCATGATGCATGGCGAGCGCGCTCGCCATGCATCATGCTTATCCCTTTTACATATATTGGCTTATCCGCCCAGTTCCGCGCGACGCTCTCCCAATTTCCCCAATCGTTCCTCCTGCGCAACCAGTTTCGCGCGCTCCTGCTCGACCACTTCGGGTTTGGCTCGCGTGAGGAAGGACTCGTTCGCAAGCTTGCCCGAAATGCGCGCGATTTCCTGCTGCGCCTGGGCGATCTCTTTGTCGAGGCGCAGCAGTTCTTTGCTGAGATCAAGCATACCAGCCAGAGGCAGGTAGATCTCGATAGAACCGGCCAGCAGGCTCATGGCTTGCTCCGGTTTTCGCGCCAGTTGCGCGTGCAACTGCGGGCGTTCGGTGCGCGCCAGGAACTCGATGAGCGGGGCCTGCGCTTGCAGCATGGGCAGGTAGTCGCCAGCCGCTATAATGACTGGCACGCGGCGCGCGGGTTCCACGTTCATCTGGTTGCGCGCATCGCGGATGCGCGTAATAGCCTCCTGCAACAGCCCAAAGTGCTGCTCAGCTTCGTCGTCGATAGCTGCGCTGTTGGCTTGCGGCCAGGGAGCGACGATCAGGGCAGAGGCAGGCCAGCGCGTGGCGTCCGGTTCACACACGCGGTACAGGTGTTGCCACACCTCCTCGGTGACGAACGGCATGAACGGATGCAGCAGGCGCATGGACTGGTCAAGCACGGCGCGCAGAATGCCAGCCGTTGCGCGTTTGCTCTGCTCGTCGCCCTGCATCTGCACTTTAGCGATTTCAAGATACCAGTCGCAGTAATCCGACCAGAAGAACTCGTTGATCTGGCGGCCAGCCTCGCCAAGCTGGAAGTCCTCGATCAGGCGCGTCACGTTGTCCGTGAGTTTCGCCAGGCGGCTGAGTATCCAGCGATCCGCCAGCGTGGTTGGCTGCGTCGCGTTGATGGTAGGAATACCGCCGCCTATGCCAGCGGTGGTCATCAGTACGAAGCGCGAGGCGTTCCAGATTTTGTTGGCGAAGTTGCGATTGCCTACGATACGCTCAGGCACCAGCTTGGAGTCGTTGCCGGGCGTGCTGCTGGTTGCCAGCGTGAAGCGCAGCGCGTCGGTGCCGTACTGATCCATGATGGTGAGCGGATCGACCACATTGTTCTTCGACTTGCTCATCTTCTCGCCTTTCGCGTCCCTGACAAGGCCATGCAGGTAGATGGTATGGAACGGCTGGGTACCCAGGAAGTGCATTCCGGCCATCGCCATACGCGCCACCCAGAAGAAGATGATGTCGTAGCCCGTTTCCATCACCGAGGTAGGATAGTAACGATGCAGGTCGGGCGTGTCTTCGGGCCAGCCCAGCGTGCTGAACGGCCACAGCCACGAACTGAACCATGTATCAAGCACATCCTCGTCCTGGTGAATGTCGGCGCTGTCGCAATTCGGACACGTTGTAATATCCACACGGCTGGCGGTCATCTGGCCGCAGCTATCGCAATACCAGACGGGGATGCGATGCCCCCACCACAGTTGGCGCGAGATGCACCAGTCGTGAATATTCTCCAGCCAGTCCATATAGACCTTGTTGAAGCGCTCCGGCACGATCTTCATGCGGCCATAGTTGACCGCGCCCATGGCTGGTGTCGCCAGCGGCATCATTTTGACAAACCATTGCTTCGAGATGAGTGGCTCGACGATGGTATTTGAGCGGTCACAATAGCCCAGCGGCACAGTATACTCCTCGATTTTCACGATCAAGCCGAGTTGTTGCAACTCCTCAACCAGGTTTTTACGCGCCTCGAAGCGATCCTGCCCGGCGTAGGGTCCAGCCTCCTCCGTCATTTTAGCGTCGAAGCCGATCACCTGTACGCGCGGCAGGTTGTGGCGCATCCCGATCTCGAAGTCGGTCGGGTCGTGCGCGGGCGTCACCTTTACCGCGCCGGTGCCAAAGCTGGCGTCCACCGCTTCATCGGCGATGATGGGAATTTCGCGCCCGATCACCGGCAGGATAGCCACACGCCCGATCATGTCTGTATAGCGCGCGTCCTGTGGATTGACGGCGATGCCGGTATCGCCCAGGATGGTTTCCGGGCGCGTCGTCGCCACACTGATATACTGCGTTTCCTGCTCGCCCTCCAATGGTTTGAGCGGGTAACGCACGTAGGTCAGCGTTCCCGGCGTATCGACGTGGTTCACCTCCAGGTCGGAGAGCGCGCTCATGCAGAAAGGACACCAGTTGATGATACGCTCGCCGCGATAGATTAGCCCTTCCTCGTACAGGCGCACAAACACTTCGCGCACGGCCTTTGATAGTCCCTCGTCCAGCGTGAAGCGTTCGCGCGACCAGTCGCAGGACGCGCCCAGGCGGCGATGCTGATCCTGTATGCGACTCTTATACTGGCGCACCCACTGCCAGACGCGCTCGATAAAAGCTTCACGCCCGATGGCGTGACGGTCGGTTCCCTCCTGCATCAGCAACCGCTCCACCACGTTCTGCGTGGCGATACCGGCATGGTCTTCGCCCGGCACCCACAGCGTATCGTCACCCTTCATGCGATGGTAGCGAATCAGAATGTCCTCAATGGTAGCCGTAATGGCGTGGCCGAGGTGCAGCGCGCCCGTCACGTTGGGCGGCGGCATACTGATAACAAAAGTGGGCTTGCTTCTATCCCCGCTCGGTTTGAAGTAGCCACCCTCTTCCCAGAAACGATACCATTTGCCCTCGACGGCCTGTGGTTCATACGTTTTCGGCAATGATGCGATAAGCTCTTTTTCGTATTCGATCATAACCCTAGTCCTCCTGCAAAAATCCATTATGCAATATAAAAAGCCCTTCCCCGTCAAGGACGAGAAAGGGCATCATCTACTCGTGGTACCACCTTGTTTCAACCAATATCGCTTAGCGCAGATATTGATCCTCAAGTCGCGCGTTAAGGGGCGCGCCCCATACCCATCAGGGCAGACTTACAGGCGACGTTCAGCGCATCTGTTCCGAGGAAGACTTGCAGCCGGGTCGATCTTCCCTCTCTCACGGAGTGTCGCGCCTACTCCTCCCGTTCAACGTCAGGTATGCAATTGTGCTGTGTATACTGTACCCAGTTTTGGGCGGGTTGTCAAGCGGTTTGTGAATTGATAGATACAATGCTCAAACCGTTTCAAAGAAGGAGCGGGTCGTGGAATGCATGAGACGTGAAAGGGGCGAAAGGCGACCGCAAGGGTCCCCACCCAACCCCACATCCACCCCCGCCTCTACTATGATACGCAAGTGGATTTCACTGGGAAAGGAATGTTGAGCTTTCCTCGAAACCATTAAGTACATTCAAGCAGCTTTTACGGCTTATGAGTCCGTTTTGTCTACCAACTCGCTGCATTGTACAGATTTGAGTACCGCTCGAGTTTCTCCTCGCTCTCAGTTGTTAAGGGATTAGCAAAAGCAGGAACCACAAGAACCACAGATGTAGAACTTACAGTTCGGACACCGGGCATGTATGGCTGAGGAGATATGGGTTTTGCGGTTCCAGCAGTGATTTTCGTAAACATAAGAGATGCCAGTATGCGGTGCCAGGTCTGCACGTTTCCGTCCCAATTCGACAAGTTCTGCACGAGTAGTTGCTTTTGCCATCTCCTTACCTAAGGCATCAAAATCGGCTCTAGCCCTCTTTTCGTTCTCCGCGTGTTCCTTGTGCCTTCTCCTGAGATCGGCGCTCGGCATATGCCTGAGTCGGTTGGCGATACTCAGCCTCAAGGAATCGTTGAAACTCAGACGCAGAAGAAGCAGCATACCAACTGCGTTTATCAGTGCGCAAATCCTCGTACACCTGCCGAAAGAAGCTGACGCCTCTATTGTTTCCCCAACTGCTAGACAACCTATCGATATGTGTGGCTAGATCTCGAGGCAGGTAACGAGTCTGCCAAAACTCGACAAGTTCATCTATTACACGTTGCTCTCCAGACGGAATCTCGTCCAATATGTATGTCTCCTTACCGAATTCAGATTTCAATTGCGCCCCTTTCCTAACAAGAAAAAATCTGGGGCATCAATGTCACATCCCATAAAAGTTATTTTGAATATACTTAATATTCCCGTCTTTCCAGTTTTTCGGGATTATGACGAATGTAGTACCTGTAGTGAGCGACCTCGTGGTTATCGCGCATCACTCGTTCATGGAAGCGACTGAGCCAGAACGAGCCACCGCCATTGATGCCAATCGACTTACAATGATTAAACCGGGTAACGGCAGTAATGGATTTGTATGCTCCGATGACTCTGCCCAGAGTTGGAGGATTTGGCACCAGCCCATTTAACCATAGGAGTCCATGAATGTGATCGGGCATGATGACAAATTCGTCCAGCGTGACTCCTGGAAATTTCCCAGGCAAGGAATTCCATGTCTCATCTAAAATGGTGTGGAGCTTTGGTATTTCGAAAATCGGATCACGAGTCGTGGCGCACACTGTCACAAAATAGGCTCGTGTCCAGGAGTAATCATGTTTCGGAAGGCGTAATGATTTGCCGCGATAAAATCTTCTCGAATCCTTATCGTCCTTTTTTGAAACCATACATCTTCCCCCCTTTTTTATTGAAATATCACCCGTATCATACTCTCTATCTATATATTTAGAAATAGGCATTTTGCCCATACTCACAGGAATAATGACCCATAGGCCACTC
>DASTKD010000366.1:0-4939 GCA_035716135.1 Ktedonobacteraceae bacterium | reverse complement strand
GTCCCGATTGGATGTGGCACGGGCGGCGCGGGTGTGGCTATTGACGGTGTGGAAGATTGAGCAAGGGCTGCCCATTCGCGCGGAAGACGCCCTGGCGGTGTGTTCTGGCCTGCATCGCCTCACAGGGGTGTCCTATACTGCGCTCATCCCCGTCATTCCTGCCGAGATCCTCTGGATGACGCAGACCGCGCAAGCCAGGAGGACACCATGAACCCGTTGCAAGAGACTGGCGGACACATAGAACAGAGTAACGAAGATACCAGACCGACCATGCTAGACCTGTGGCGGATGTATCCCGCTATCCAGAATGTCGCCATGATCGAGGCTCCTGGCATTCCTTATGTGCGCGTAGTGTACGCCTTCTGCGGGTTTCCGGTCACACAGCAGGAATTTGACGCGGTACTCAATACGTTTAATCGACTCACAGGATGCCACTATGTTCAGGACGACATCGCCGGAGTGCAAATTGTGCTTCCTGATGAACATTTGCCCTGTCATCCTGAGCGCAGCGAAGGATCTGCGTGGCGGGTCTCTAATGTCTGACGGTGAAGATCCTTCGCTGCGCTCAGGATGACAGGGCGATTACACCTTTTTCTGTTCCTGAATAGCCTTTAACAAATGCTGTTCGACATGCCGGGCATCGCTCTCAATGGTGAAGCGTTCTTCGACCGTCTGACGCGCTGCCTCGCCCAACCGCTCTCGTAATTTCCTATTACCCAATAACTTTCCTATAGCCGTAGAAAGCTCCTGTTCGTCGCCGGGCGTTACCAGCAGGCCGTTGGTTTCATGGGTGAGAATTTCGGCTGGCCCTCCCAGGTTGGAAGCGACGACGGGCAGCCTGCGAGCCATGCCTTCGGCGATGACCAGCCCGAACGGTTCCTGCCACAACGAGGGGACAAGCATGACATCCGCGCGGTCGTACCAGGCGATCAATTCGTGCTGGGGAACTTTGCCATGAAACGTAACCGCCGCAGTAAGACCTTTTTCATGGAGCAAGGTTTGCAATTCGTCGATATATACCTTGTCGCCACTGCCAAAGATGTCCAGGTGAAAGGGAAACTGGGCGCTTTTCAAGACACCTCGTTGCTTTGTCAGCAAGTCGAGCGCTTTGATAATTACCGCGATGCCTTTTTCCATGCGCAGGCGACCGGCATAGAGCAACTGAAAAGGCTGCTCCTCCCCTTTTTCTGTCCGCTCAGCCAGGGGCAGGTTCAGGAAACTGGCATCGATGCCGTTGTAGATGACCTCGATACGCGCGGGGTCAATGCCTTCCTCGACGTATTTTTGTTTCACGGTGTCGCTGACCGCGATCATTGAAGCGTGTTGTGGAATGGAGAAGGAACCAATCAACTTCTGCTTCAGAGCGCTGGCTTTGATGCGCGATTGCTCCGTATCTGGTTTGCTGGCATACAGCAGCCAGTAGCTTCCCAGGTGAAAGACGATGGGAACAGGCAGGCGCGCGAGCGTTTTTATCAATGAAGTGACGCCAATGCCCGTTACCTCCCAGATATACAGCACATCGGGCTTCGTTTCCGCGATTACCCGCCGCAGTTCGCGCGCGTTGGCGGCGCAATGGTAGCGGCGGTAAAAGTTGTACAACTGCCTGAACTGCTGCACTGCCGAGCCGCGCTTATCGAAGTGGGCCACAGGGAAGATGCGCAGCGTGCGCCAGACATGTTCATTTTTCTGTGCTTTTGCCAGACCATAGGAACTGGTCAGCGTCAACACCTCGTGTCCCAGCTTTGCCAGCTCTGTCGCCACATCATGCGCCAGTATTTCCGCTCCCCCCTCAACATGCGGAGGATAAAGATTGCTCACTAATAAAATACGCATCATTTTCCCTTTTAAGAAATATATCGTCCTTCACCTTTTTAACGAATAGCCGAATTTGAATAACAGCAGTGTAGCTGAACGGGGTACGCGAAACAAGGTAGAAATGGTTAAGAAACCGGTACGATTGGCAACATTTTGTAACCCGATCTTAACCAATCGTTCGCTAAATGGGGGCTTGTTCCCTGCTACACTGCAAAGCAATGGAGCGAAATGTATCTATGTAAATGGCGGTGTCTTCGTTCCGGGGAAGACGTAATTAAAATGCACTGACTGAAGGGAGTTTTAATAGACACGATGGGTACTAAAGTATTAGTAGTTGGACTCGATGGCGCAACTCCTGACCTTGTTGAGCGCTGGGTGGCCGAAAATAAATTGCCTTTTCTCAAACAGATGATGCAAAAAGGCGTGTATGGCAAGTTGAAGTCCACCTATCCTCCCATTTCTCCTGCCGCGTGGACCACCTTTGCGACGGGCTATAACCCTGGCAAGCATGGCACCTATGATTTCCGCGACTACGACCCCAGGCGCTATAGCTGCTTTGCCGATACCATCGTTGACTCCAACGCCTTCGCGGGTAAGTCGATCTGGGACCTGGTGGGGGCCGACGGGCAGAAAGTGGGCGTGATTACCGTACCCGTCACCTATCCGGCCTGGAAGGTCAACGGCTTCATGATCTCAGGTTATCCCACGCCTGACGCCGCCAAATCCTTCGCCTATCCGCCAGAGTTTGGCAAGCATATCCCGCCGCTCACCGAGGATTCCACGTTCTTTAAGTCCGCTTCTCAGAGCGAAGTACTCAAAGAGTTGATACGCATCACGCACCTGCGCACCGATGTCTCGATTGAGGAGTTAAAGAAGGACGATTTCGGCCTGTTCATTATGGTGATTGGCGCGACCGACCGCGCGCATCACGACTGGTGGAAGTTCATCGATCCTGAGCATCCTGCCTACAATGAGGAAGAGGCCAAGCTCT
The DNA here is from genome assembly GCA_035716135.1 of Ktedonobacteraceae bacterium. GTDB lineage: Bacteria > Chloroflexota > Ktedonobacteria > Ktedonobacterales > Ktedonobacteraceae > CF-113. Next base: position 2,133 of record DASTKD010000366.1, on the reverse strand, counting down.
ACGGCAACTACATTCTGGATGTCTACCAGGCGGCTGATGCCTGCATTGGCAAATTTTTAGAGGTGGTTGACGACGATACGACCGTCATCGTCATGTCCGATCACGGCGGCATGGCGCATCCCAAATACAACCTCAATACCAACCACTGGCTGAAATCGCTTGATCTCTTGCAGCCCACTCAAAAAGCAGCCGGGAGCAAGAAGGGTCTGAAAGCGGCCTTCAAGCAGTTCTATCGCACCAAAATCCGCCGCCTGCCCTACCTTGAGAAGCTCTACCGCAAGCTACCGCAGCGTCTCAAGACGATGGCTACCAATCTCGACTCGCAGACCATGATGAACCTGGATGTTGTCAACTGGAAGCAAACGAAAGCCTATCGTTTCCCCATGTACCCGCCGGTTGAGGGCATCATGATAAACGTGGTTGGCCGCCAGGCGGAGGGCTGTGTGCAGCCAGGCGAGGAGTATGAAGCGCTGCGCACCCGCATTCTGGAAGAGGCGCGCAAGCTGCGCGATCCACGTACCGGCGAACTAATCGTGCTAGAAGCGTACCGCCGCGAAGAACTCTATCACGGCGAACGCCTTGAAACCGCGCCCGACTTGATCCTGGTGACACAGGATTGCTACAAAGGTGGCACCTCCATCGACAGCCTTATCAGCGAAGTGCCGCTTGACGTAATCTCCAAACTGAGCGGTGTGCATCGCATGGACGGCATTATTCTCGCTCAGGGGCCGCATATCCTTAAAAATGCGCGTGTTGAAGGGGCTGGCATCATCGACGTTGCGCCGACCATCCTCTACGCGCTCGGTATGTCTATCCCCTCGGATATGGACGGCAAACCCCTGACCAGCTTCTTCGAGGAATCCTATACCAGCTCGACCACCGCCAGCTACACCGACGAGCGCAAGATCGAGGATGTCGCCACCGACGACTATGGCTATTCCGAAGAGGAAGAGGAAAGCGTCCGCCTGAAGCTCGAAGCTCTCGGCTATCTATAGCTTATCAATTCGACAGAGGTCTTGTGATCCTTCGCTTCGCCTGTCATCCTGAGCGAAGCGAAGGATCTCCGCAGCGAGTCAGATCCTTCGCTTCGCTCAGGATGACAAGACCAGCGTTGGTTTGCTCAGAAAAGTGTTTTTATCAGGAGATGGTATGCGTATCTTATTCGTGTCTCCTTATCCGCCCTCGCGTATTCGCGTGCGCGGCTACGGTCTGCTCGCTCAACTTCAGGCGAGGCACGATGTGACTATCGCGGCGCAGTGTTCTTCTGAGCAGGAACGGGCGGATGTAGAGGTTTTACGCAAGCAAGGTTTTGAAGTAGTGGTAGTGGACGAATCAAAAAAGCAGGCAGCCCTGCGCAGCGGGCTGGCTGCTTTGAGCGCATTGCCTCTACAGGTGGCATACGCTCGTTCAGCGCGTTTCACTTCTGCCGTGCAACGTCTCTGTTCTCAACGCACCTTTGATGTCGTGCATGTGGAACATCTGCGCGGCATCGCCTCGATGGAACCACTCTTCAAAACGCAGCCGCTGGTATGGGACGCCGTTGATTGCATCAGCCTGCTCTCCAAACATACCATGACCGCCGGCCCCGCCGCATCGGTGCGAGCAGTGGCGCGTTTTGAACATAAGCGCACGCAACGCTACGAAGCTCGCATGTTAGAAGCCTTGCCGCATGTCGTCGTCACCTCGGAACGCGACCGCCAGGCGATGATCGACCTGCGCCGCCAGCATGGAGCCGACCCGTCCAGCAGCGATGAAGCCCTCGGCGCGGGTATTCGAGTTCTGCCCAATGGCGTTGATCTGCGCTATTTTCATGTCATGTCTGAAGAAAGACAGCCGCTTAACCTGGTCTTTTCGGGCAAGATGAGCTATCACGCCAACGTCGCCACCGCGCTCTATCTCCGCCAGCACATTATGCCTCTGATCTGGCAGCAACGACCCGAAGCCACGCTGACAATCGTGGGCAGCAAGCCACCTAAAGTCATTCAAAATATGGCGAGCGATGCGCGTGTCACGGTGACGGGCTATGTTGACGATATGCGTACCTACGTTGGCCGCGCCCAGGTCATGCTGAGTCCGATGGTGTATAGCGTGGGCATCCAGAACAAGGTGTTGGAGGCTATGGCGCTTGGCACA
>DASTKD010000365.1:0-5805 GCA_035716135.1 Ktedonobacteraceae bacterium | reverse complement strand
GGCGCCCCACTCGCTGACTCCTTCCCTTTGAGTTATCTACGCTTGAAAGAGCCTGAGGCGAGGAAGCCCAGGCGTCCCAGTCTCTTTGTAAGCCACTGATCCAGGCCATAATAGCGTCCGGCGGAGAGAAAGAGCAACAGGGCAAAGACGATGGCATAGGGAAAGCCTGTGCCAATATCGGTGCTTTGACCCGGTACGTAAGGTCCTCCAAAACCTTCGGGGATGGACCAGATGCCCAATGACAGCAGGATGCCAACGACATATGCCATGTTACTAAAGATGCCGAAGATCAAAACGATCGCTAATGCCGTCTCTGTTGAGGCTTCGATACGGGCAAAAAGCAGCGGGTTGATGCTGACAACATTGGTCCAGAAGGTGATCCAGCCCATAATTGGCGCGGGTTGACCTGCTTTTGCTGCCGCGACCTGCGCGAGAAAGGTATTTTGAAACTGGGGTTGCCATTTCAATATCGCGGCAACGACGAGGGCAAGCCCGAAGATGATGCGCGCGATGCCCACGCCTCTCTGTCGCCAGTTCATGGGCGCTTTATCGTAGAACGACGTAGAGGTACGATGTAAAGGTGACGTTTCTCGATGCTCGATCATGAAAGTTACTCCATGCAGGGTATATTTGTTGTCCCTGCTCCTATTGCAAAATGTTATGCTTTATCATTCTTCCTCAAGTTGTTTCGTAAGAGGTTACAAATGTTATGAAGCAAAGTAGGAGTGTCATCCTTCGCTGCACCCTGTCATCCTGAGCGCAGCGAAGGATCTCTGCGTGGTCCGACGAGAGATCCTTCGCTGCGCTCAGGATGACAGGGCAAGACCGATCCTGGTTGGTAATATTCATCAGGGGCAAGTCCAAAGCTGGTAAGTAATTCTATCTAGAGGTAGTGTTGAGCGAGAGCGCAGGAAAATTACACGTTTCTGCCGATGTATGCGACGTTTATTTGGGGTATATCAAGAAAGACAAATAATGATGGAAAGAAAGAAGCGCACCATCTATGCAAGCTATTTTGCCCGCCGACCCGATTATAGAAAGCCCCATGCAGGGGCAGGAATTTCAAACGTTGTACCAGGACAGGTTCCTGCTGGTCTATCGTTATGTATATAGCAAAATTGGTAATAGAGAAGAGGCCGAGGACCTGACATCTGAAATATTCCTCAAGGCGGCGCGCGGTATCGACCAGGAGCGCAGCCGGGAAAGCATACAGCAATGGCTGTTTTATATTGCGCGTACCACCATCGCGGACTACTGGCGCGGCTATTACCGCCATCCCAAAAGTTCGCTGGACGAGATGTTAGAAGGCGGCTGGGATGTCCCTGATGAGGAAAAATCGTTTGTAGAGAGTACTGTGGCGGCAGACCGCGTGGAGCGCATCCTGCAAGCATTGCCTGAGTCGCAACGGGAGGTCTTGCGATGCCGCTTCCTGCTCAGGCTCTCGATAAAGGCAACCGCGCTCAAAATGGGTCTGACTGTAGCCAATGTGAAGGTGTTGCAGTATCGCGCGCTCAGACGCGCCGCTACCCTCGAATAATCTGGTAACTTGTCATCTACCTCCTCAATACGCTATAGTATTTGCGGCAGCATTTGCTACACAGCGTTGAGGAGGTGTAACCCTGGGCGATCAGTTGAAAGTTCGGCCCAATAGTCTGCCTGCGCAGTTGACGCCATTGATTGGACGAGAAGAAGATATACAGGCGGTACGCACACTGTTGCGACGGCCAGATGCGCGACTTGTTACCCTTACAGGTACGGGAGGCGTGGGTAAAACACGTCTGGGATTGCGAGCAGCGACTGACCTGCTCGATGATTTTGATGACGGGGTATGTTTTATCCAACTCGCTCCCGTGAGCGATCCCTCGCTGGTGGTTGCGACTATCGCGCGCGCGCTTAGTATTAAAGAGACGGGAGATCGAGCGCTACTTGATCTCTTGAAAGCCTATCTCATGGATAAGCGCCTCTTGCTGTTGCTGGACAACTTTGAGCAGGTGCTGCCAGTCGCGCCCTCTCTTTCAGACCTGTTGACTGGATGCCCCGACCTCAAAATACTGGTGACGAGCCGCGCGGCATTGCATGTGCGCGGGGAACACGAGTTTCCGGTGCCGCCACTGGCTTTGCCCGACCTGGCCGCCCTACCAGAAAACGAAACGCTTTCACAATATTCGGCGATAGCTCTTTTCCTGGAACGCTCAAGGGCCGTCAAGCCGGACTTTCATTTGACCCCTGCTAATACCCGCGCTATCGCGGAAATTTGTGTGCGCCTGGATGGGCTGCCCCTGGCGATTGAACTGGCTGCCGCGCGTATCAAACTGCTGCCCCCGCAGGCGCTGCTCGAGCGGTTGGAACATCGATTGGAGGTGCTGACGGGTGGGGGTCAGGATGTTCCGGCGCGCCAACAAACGCTGCGCAACGCCATAGCATGGAGTTATGATTTGCTGAACGGCGAGGAACGGCGGCTCTTTCGCTGCCTCTCCGTTTTCGCGGGCGGCTGCACACTGGAGACAGTGGAAACTGTCTGCGCCACTGCTGACACGATAGCTCCTCCTGTGTTAGACGGCATGGCATCACTTATTGATAAAAGTTTGCTGCAACAGATAGAAAGCGGGAGTGGGGAGCCGCGCCTGTTGATGATGGCGACGATCCGCGAATATGCGTTGGAGGCTCTCGCCGCTACCGGGGAAATGGAAGCCGCTCGACAGGCCCACGCCGCCTACTACCTGCGATTCGCGGAGGAAGCGGAGCCAGGACTAATAAGCCCGCAACAGGCGCTCTGGTCAGAAAAGTTGGAGCGCGAGTACGATAACCTGCGGGCGGCTTTGCAATGGTTACTGGCACAGGCAAAGGATGAGGAGGCCGGGAGCCGGAAAGCAAAAGAGATGGCTTTGCGGCTGGTGGGTTCACTGTTCTGGTTCTGGTGGGCGCGCGGCCATTGGAGCGAGGGGCGGAATTTCCTGGAGCGGGCATTGGCGGTGAGTGAAAGCGTCAAGGTATCCTCATACGGCGCGAAGGCCCTCTTCGCTACGGCCAATATAGCTTTTGTGCAGAGCGATTATGAGCGAGCGGTAACGCTATCTGAAGGAAGCCTGGCGCTGTACCGCGAACTGGGAGATAAACGCGGCATCGCGCTTTCACTGTACCCACTGGGCAATGTCGCATGGTCGCGGGGCGACATGGTGGTGGCGCGCGCGCTGAAAGAGGAGGCTTTAGCTCTTCATAAAGAAATGGGCGATAGAGGGTATTTAGCCCTCTCGCTCTTCTCGCTAGGGTTGTTGGAAAGTAGCCAGGGCAACTATGCCAGGGCGCAAGTGCTGTTCGAGGAAGCTCTGGCGATAGATAGAAAGCTGCATAACAAAAGAGGTATCGCCCACACTCTTTCCCAACTGGCGCAACTGCTCTATGTGACCCAGGCGGAGCCAGCTACGATAAAAACCCTGCTCGAAGAGTGCTTCGCGCTCGCGCAAGAAGTAGGTTTCAAGGAGGGCATCGCAGCCTATTATTGCGTCCGCGGGCAGCTAGCTCTCAGCCAGAAAGGCCTTACTATGGCACGCTCGCTGGCCGAGAAGAGCGCCGCGCTCTACGAGGAGATGGGACACCGGCACGGCGCAGCCAAGTCGCTGGCCGTTGTGGGCAAGACGCTGGCAAGCGAGGGCGATCTTGCCGGCGCGCAGGCGTGTTATGAGCAGTGCCTGGCAATCTCCGGCGCGCTAAGTGAAAAATGGGTGGCGGCTGTATACCTGCTGGAACTGGCAGAGGTAGTGGCAGCACAGCAACACTATGCATGGGCGGCTCAATTGTGGGGAGCGTCAGAGGTCTTACGCGAAGCGAGTAATATACCGGTTCCGCTTATCGAACAAGCTGATTATGAACGCTCCGTCTCGGCTGCTCGCGCGCAACTGGGTGAAAGAGCTTTTGCCGCCGCGTGGAGCGAGGGGCGGTCTATGACGGCAGAGCAAGCACAGGCCGCGAAAGGTCAAAAACAGACCCCTGTTCCCGCTTCTCCCACTGCTGAACCATCATCAACAACCTATCCTGACAGGCTGACGGCGCGCGAGGTAGAGGTGCTGCGCCTGCTGGCGAGCGGCCTGACCGATCTCAAGATAGCGGAGAGGCTGGTTCTCAGCCCGCGCACCGTCCATACGCACATCAGTTCGATTTATATCAAGCTGGGCATTACTTCGCGCAGCGCGGCCACGCGCTATGCCATTGAACACGACCTCACTTAAACACGAACATCACTACTGGACCAGCCGCTCCAGCGCGGGTAGCAACACATCGTCGCGTCGCGCTTGCAACAGTTCGCGCAGGCGGTCAGCAACTACGACGCGAATGCGGCGCTGGTGTTGTTCATAACGGGCAAGATCGTCGGGCTGTAGGCCGGTGGCCTCGACCCAGGGAACGAGCGCATCCATGCCTACTGGAGGATTGGCGAAAGACACCCACACATCCATCTCCCATTTTTCGGGGCGCGGAATATCGAAGAGTACTTCGTAGTCGGCAATTTCGGTATCGAGCTGTTGCGCCAGTTCCGCCGCCAGCGCCTGCTCGATATGGCGGCGGCGCTGCGCATCCCAGTAAAGCGCGTCCAGTTGGCGATAGAGGCGACCAGCCGGGCGGCTGACCTCCAACACACCCTTGTACGGGCGGCGCATTTCCAGCGCGCCCGCCAGCGCCTGCGAACTGGCGGGCATGGAGGCATCCGCGAGCAACACCAGTATGGAGGCGTCGTCCAGCCCCACCAGGCGCTCAGCCTGCAACGCGCCGCTCAACAGGCCATCATGCACCGCGCGCATCAGCATCATCTGTAAAGCGCGGGCGGTGTGATGCCAGTAGATATTATCGAACATCTCCTGTCGCGCGTGAAGCAGAGAATGCAGCGGGCTGATGCCCTTGTGCGTCACCACAATGCGGCGTTGTCCATTGACATTCGGAGCAATGCGCAAGGCCCCCTGTAAACGCGCCACGTCCACGCCGCCGTAGGGAACATTACAGGCGCGCGCGTCACGCGGCAGATAATCGAGCTTATCGACATCCAGCGCGCCACTCAACAGGGTGCTTAGTAATTCGTCATCGGCGGGCAACGCTCGCATTCTGGGGGGATCGATAAAATCGGCCACACGCTCCGGCGAAAGGTGATAGTCGCGCTCCAGGATGGTGGCAATCTCGCTCGTTTCGATGATCGACCGCCCCACTTTTTCGTGCATGATAATGGGATGCCCCAGTTCCTCAATGGTATGCGAGAAAGGATAATGTCCTATATCGTGCAGCAGAGTGGCTACAAAGAGCGTCTGTACGCTACTGACAGAGACCCCAAACAGGCCACCATCCGCGCCGCGTTGCAAGAGGAAACGCAGCGCGCGCAACGCCAGGTAATAACAGCCCAGGCTATGTTCGTAGCGCGTATGCGTCGCCCCCGGCCAGATGCGATACACAAAACCAAGCTGCTTGATCTTCTGCAAACGCAGAAACGGCGCGGTGCCGATCAGCTTTTCCTCGCGGGGGCCAAGGGGAATCAAATCGTACAGGCTATCGCGCACCGTACTCACCGGCAGTTCATCCGGCAGCAAGGGGAAACCGGCCTCATCTACCCACCCTGGCCGCATAGCGGGCAGCACAACACCGCCGTTTTCGCTCTGGAAATCGCCCTGCTGCTGTCTGGCGCGCGCTTTTTTAGATCGCTCAGTTTGCATACTCATGCAACGATTGTAGCAGAACCGCAGGATGAATGTCCAGAGCGACCAGGGCGGGGACAAGACATGGGGGAGGGGCGTCAAGGCGACCGCAAGGGTCGCCTCTACTATGACA
>DASTKD010000364.1:0-11292 GCA_035716135.1 Ktedonobacteraceae bacterium | reverse complement strand
GCGCCAATGTCCAGACCCTGAATGCGATCATCCTCATCGCCGCGCGCTGTGAGCATCAGGATAGGCGTTTTTGACCACGCACGGATGCGGCGACACACCTCAAATCCATCCAGCGCGGGCAACATGATGTCCAGTAATATCAGGTCGGGATGCTCGCGCGCGTGCAGCGCCAGGCCGTCCGCGCCATCTTTCGCCACCACTACTTCATAGCCTGCATCCCGCAGATACAGGTTCAGCAGGTGAATAATACCCTCTTCATCCTCAATAATCAGAATTTTTTGAGCCATAAGATGTTTCCTTATGATTCGCGGTAATGTGCATGAGCAAGCAACCACAAAGGGTAGCTCCTACAGCGTATGGTATCATATCTGTTTGCTGAAAACACGCTTCCAGAGGGATTTTGCCTCTCAGCAGGCCAATCTTGAGCAAATCTTGAACTTTCGCACACAGTTTGTTCATATTTCAGAGTTATGATTAAAGCGTCACACAGAGAGGTGTGAGAATACTACATAAAAATTCAGGCGCGACTCAGCGCGTCACTCTAGAAAAGGGTTTTGAACCATATGAAAAAAATCTTCTGGATTGTTGGTGGGTCTGTCTTTCTGGTAGCCGCTATTCTATTCGGCGCGTTCTTCGCTGGCCCGTTGCTGGCGTCGGCCCATACCGGCCAGTCAAATGCTGCCGCAGCTACACCCACGACGACTACCAATCCATATTGCGAGCAATATCTGCAAGACCTGGCAAATCGTTTGCACGTTTCAGTCAGCGCCTTGCAACAAGATAAAGTGTCGGCCAGAGAGGATGTGCTGGCCCAGATGGTCAAAGACGGCAAGCTGACGCAAAACCAGGTCAACGCTATCGAGCAGCACCTCCAGTCGCACCAGGCTTGCACAGGTAAAGGGCATGGCGCGGAGCGCGGAATCGTGCTGAGTTCTTTGAAACAATACCTGCCCAATATTGAGAGCCAGGTAGCGCAGGGGTTAAAATTGACTTCCAGCCAGTTGACGGCTGATCTGAAGAACGGTCAGAGCCTGAGCCAGATTGCGACGGCGCAGGGCGTTTCAAGCGCTCAGTTGCATACCCTTGTGCTGAACGCCGTCCAGAGCGCGGTGAACCAGGCTGTCAAAGATGGCAACCTGACGCAAGCGCAGGCCACCAACTTCATGACGGCGCTGCAAAAGCATCCCGCCGCCCTGAATCACCTGCTCAACCGGCACGTTCACGCGAAAGCATAATACCACCTCCTTTTTCTTCCTCCTCCCCTGACAAAAAGGGTTGGTACGGTTTTCACCGCGCCAACCCTTTTTGCGTATTGTTGTGAGAGGAATGGGCGAGGCGGGAACTGTCATCCTGAGCGCAGCGAAGGATCTCTACATGGCGAGAGAGATCCTTCGCTGCGCTCAGGATGACAATTGGCGGCGTGCAGGAGTTCCCGCCCCCGCAATGATTACGACTGGCTATCGATCCATTTGTTGAGGGCGTCGCCGCTCTCAAATGAGACGATCAAGGCGTAGCGTGGTTTTGGGCCGGGGTGCCAGGTGGCATGCCACAGGCGCTGCGAGTCAACAACGAACTGGCGGTTGCGCGGCAGGGCAATGCGCGACTCGGTCGAGGGGTCATTTTTGTCTTCGCGCAGGATCATATACGAGTCGGGGTCATCGGTCAGTTGCAGCCAGGCGCGTACTACCCAGCCCTCGCCTTCGGGATTGAGGCGGTTATTGTCATCGAGATGCTGGTTGTGGAGAGCTTCAGCCTCAGTGTTGGGGTTCAGCTTGATGATGCGCACGCGCCCATACCTGGCTCCTACATTCTCTGTCCACTTCACCAGTGTGGGGCAGGCTTCGGCGTTTTTCGTCCATATACCATCCTTATCAGACTTGCCATGATCCCAGAAACCGGCGCATTCCATCTCGCCCAGCGCGGAAGCAATGGGGGCGAAGTTGGTGTCGCCGCCGCTCTTCCAATCCATATATTCAAGCCCCATCCATTCTTCCGGGGAAACCTGCGGGCCTTCATAGTTCCGCAGGACAGCAAATCCTTTTTCAGTAAGGGTATCGAGTTTGACGTGCATTCTTCAATCACTCCTTCGTCGTACAGTGGTCTTCAAAACGAGTTATTTTCCTGGTTCGCAGCGCGACTCTCATCTCTTACGCGCGCAACGACCTACTGCATTGTATCATAGCCCAACTGTCAGATAGTACCTGACTCCTATGGCGTGACATGATTGTGATAATCCTTATTTTTGGAAGATTTTTCCTTGAAATCTATTGGATTTTGTAACGCAATGCGTTACAATTAACTTGTAATTTGGTTTGGTAGGTGTGTTCGTCGTCTCTACAAAGACGAACTAAAGGGAGAATCATGACAGCTCACGAGAAAAAACACACAAAGATAGAGAAGAGTCGTATTCCAGTATTCGCCAACCATCAGGAGGAAGCCGATTTCTGGAATACACATGACATTACCGACTACCTGGATGAACTAAAACCAGTGAAAGTAAAATTCGCAAAAAATCTTTCACAGGGCATCACCATTCGATTTGATGCAGAGACGTTGGGAGAATTGCGAGAGCAAGCACATAGTAAGGGTATGGGACCAACCACATTGGCGCGTATGTGGATTTTAGAGCGATTACATGGCAAAACGCCCCCTCGCTTATCTTCAGGCGAGTAGAGAAACCTCATCCTCTTAATATCCAACCCTTTGTCCACAGAGAGCGAAGCAACAGATTCACAGCAGTGACGACGGTGGCTTAGACTCGTGGTGATCGTTCTCGATGGGATTTCTGTAGCGTTCGGAATCGGGTGGATCATTGTCGGGCGGGCGGGTATCTTGTCCCAGGTAATAGCTGAAGACCAGCGCGGCACCCACGCCGAGCGGGATCAGGCCGGGCAATAGCCAGGGGCCGACATGGAGAGGCGTAGCGGTGACGGCAGCCGGCAGGATATAGCCCAGGGGATAGAGGCCAATGGTCAGGGCAAAACCAACCATCCCCACGATCAGCCCGGCGCGCAGCACGCCCGTTCCGCGTCGCTGGCGGCGCAGGCGGTTGGGGTCCATGCCGCGCGCGATCAGGGCCATGCGCTCGCGGTGATCGATATAGCGCAGCCCCGCGATGAAGCCCAGAAAAATGGCGAGGGCGATCAGCCAGCCAAGCAAAGCCGCAAGTACAACTGAGGACATATGCTACCCCTGTCTACTATTATGATTTCTCATGCGTATATGTGGTAAGATACTATAAGCAGGAAAGATGTTTCATTGCCAATCGTCCGATGTTCCCGTTCGGGATTCTTGTACAACGAAACATTTTCCATAGATTGAATCTCTAAAGGAACATATGAGAGAGCATTTCTTGCCATCATTAACCGGTCTGGGAGTATCGCTCTCTAAGACGGCCTCTTCCCCCGTTGAACTGGATGACCAGCAACTTGTCGCTGCCAGTAAGCGCGGCGACCAGGACGCTTTCGCGCAGCTTGTCCAGCGATACCAGCGACGCATCTTCAACCTGGTGTATCGAATGCTCCAGCAATATGAAGAAGCAAGCGAGATCACACAGGAGACCTTTCTGGCCGCCTGGCAGGGTTTGCCGTCTTTTCGGGGTGAAGCGCGTTTCGCAACCTGGCTGTATCGCATCGCCTATAACTGCGCCTTGAAACAACTTGAGACGCGCAAACGCGACCAGGCATTGCAGGCCGCGTTACAGGCGGAACAGGCGTTGGAAGGCGAAGACACCTTTGACTGCACTGATGCTCAAATCGATGAACATGAGCGGCAGGCTTTTGTTCAGGAACACCTCTCTCATCTACCTGCAAAATACCGTATTGTATTGATTCTGCGCCATCTACAAGATAAGACCTACGAAGAAATGGCGGAAATTCTTGCTATGCCTGTCGGCACTATTAAAACACATTTGTTTCGCGCGCGCAATTTGCTCAAAGAACGGTTGCAGGGAGTGGATCGCGATTCATCCACGGGAACGAGAGGCTAATCATGCATTGTCAAGAGGCGAGGCAGCAGCTACAATTATATATAGATGAGCGACTCACACTGGAACAGGTACGCAATCTGGAAGCGCATGTTGCTCGTTGCGCTGGCTGCCGCGAAGAATTGGCCGCCTTAGAAGAAATCTCGCGCCAGTTCAAGATGGTGCAGATGGTTGCTGAACCTGAAAATATGCACGCGCAAATTATGCAGCGTGTCGCCCTGGTGCCGCGTCGCAGCCAGCAGCCTTTCTTTCCCTGGCGTCCATCGCTGGCGGAATGGCTGGCCGCTATCTTGCTGGCAACCGTTGCTACGTTGGGGTCAATCCTGGCGCAGCCGTCGGTACGCGCGCTTCTGCCCTTTGCCAATGGTCATGACTCGCTATCTATCGCTTTCATGAACCTGGTACATAACCTGATCTCAATGAATACCAGCACGCTTATCCTGGTTCTCTGGATCTTCGGTACTTTACTCGGAATCTGCATTACCCTGGCCTTCGCGGGCAGCGAACTGCGTTCCCGCTGGTTCAAAGCTATGATGGACCACCTGCCCGTGAGATAAAAATAGCAAGCAGATTTTCAGATGAGAGGGAATGTTCGCCGCGCTGCAGCGAACATTCCCTCTCATCTGAAAATCTGCTTGCTGATGAAAGAGAGAAATCTATGCAAATACCTTTCGCGCATCGTGGTGATACAGTAGATAACTATCACGGCACACAGGTAGCCGATCCCTATCGCTGGCTCGAAGACCCTGCCGCGCCCGATACTCTGGCCTGGGTTGAGGCGCAAAACGCTATCAGCGAAGAATATCTTGCTTCCATCTCTGCCCGCGCCGCGCTGCGTGAACGCATGACCGCCCTGTGGGATTATCCCAAATATTCGGTGCCATCACGCAAGGGCGAGTATTATTTCTACTCTAAGAACGATGGCCTGCAAAATCAATCTGTGCTGTACCGGCAGGAAAATCTGCGGGGCGCGTCCAGTCTGGTAATCGACCCCAACACCTTGAGCGAAGATGGCACGACCGCGCTTGTCACCCAGTCTTTCAGCAAAGATGGTACGCTGCTGGTCTATGGCCTCTCGCTGCACGGCAGCGATTTGCAGGAACTGCATATTCGCCAGGTCGAGAGTGGCAGCGATTATGCCGAGGTCATTCACTGGGGGCGTTTTCCCTCGATAGCCTGGAAGCGTGATAAGAGCGGCTTTTACTACAATCGTCTACCGGAACCGGGGAGTGTGTCGCCCGAAGATCAGAGCAACTTTAGCCAGGTGTACTGGCACGCGCTCAACACACATCAGAGCGAAGATGTACTGGTGTATGAGCGACCCGATTTCAAGGAACTGAGCTTTTCGCCCTTTATGAGCGACGACGAAGACTACCTGATGCTGCGTGTCTGGCATGGCACCGACCCCAAAAATCGTTTCTACTATCGCAAAGTCGAGAGCGATGGTTCGTTCATTCGCCTGCTGGATGATGCCGACGCCAGCTATGACTTTATTGGCAACGATGGCCCCGTCTTCTACTTCCAGACGATGCTGGACGCGCCACGCCAGCGCATCATCGCCATCGATAGCGAGCATCCAGAGCGCGCGAATTGGCGCGAAGTCGTGCCACAGCAGGACGATGCGATAGAAGTCGCGCTGATGGTCAACCATCAATTTGTCATTCTCTACCTGCATGATGCGCACCATGAAATAAAAATCTATGACATCGATGGTCGCTACGAGCGCGACATTCCCCTGCCCGCGCCCGGTTCCATCATCGAGATTTCCGGTGAACCCGACCAGACAGAACTGTTTTTCAGCTTTACCTCATTCCTCTATCCATCCACCATCTACCGCTACGATTTCACGGATGGCTCGCTGGCGCTCTATCACGCCCCGGAACTGGACTTTGACGCAAGCGGTTACGAGACGACGCAGGTATTTTACAATTCAAAGGATGGTACGCGCATCCCCATGTTCCTGACACACAAAAAGGGGCTGCGACTGGATGGCAACAACCCCACGCTGCTGTATGGCTATGGCGGCTTCAATGTGAGCCTGACGCCCACTTTTTCTGTACCCATATTAGTCTGGTTAGAGCATGGTGGCGTATATGCCGTCGCCAACCTGCGCGGCGGCGGTGAATATGGCGAAGCATGGCATCTGGCCGGGACATTGGAGCATAAGCAAAACGTCTTCGATGATTTCATTGCCGCCGCCGAATGGTTGATCGCCAACAAATATACGCGCTCATCCCGCCTGGCTATCCAGGGCGGCAGCAATGGCGGTCTACTGGTAGCGGCCTGCATGACGCAACGTCCTGATCTGTTTGGCGCAGTCATCTGCCAGGTACCGGTGATCGACATGTTGCGCTACCACAAATTCACCGTCGGTCGCTACTGGGTCTCGGACTACGGCAATGCCGAAGCCAACCCCGAAGATTTCAAGTTCATGTACGCCTATTCGCCCCTGCACAACGTCAAAGCGGGTGTGGCCTATCCCGCCACGCTCATCCTGGCGGCAGACACCGACGACCGCGTCGTGCCTGCCCACGCTAAAAAGTTCGCCGCAACCCTGCAAACAGCCCACGTCGGTGATAATCCTATCCTGCTACGCATTGAAATGAAAGCCGGTCACGGACTTGGGAAGCCCACTACAAAGCTGATCGAGGAACGCAGCGACATCTGGGCGTTTCTGTTTGAACGATTCGGGATGGTATAGCTCTTTTTGATATGGGAATAATCGGTAATGGAGCTTCCGCGCAAACGACAACTAAACGACATACTATTAGGGTTGTTCTTGCTCAGCCACCCTGGTCCCGTGTTGCTTCATATAGTTGCAGTTGCGTTGTTCGCGCTGCTGGCGGCGTGGCCGCATGTGGCGTGGAACGTTTTCGCGCTCATTGTTGGGGCGCACGCCGCCATGCAAATTTCCATTGCTATGCTCAATGACTATTGTGACCGTCGCATGGACGCGCAGGGTAAGCCGCGTAAGCCCATTCCGCGCGGGCTGATCTTGCCGCGCGAAGCTCTGGTCGCTGGCCTGTTGATGATGGCGCTGATGCTCATTTTGCTTTTGCCATTGCCGCTGCTGGCTCTGATCTTCTCGCTGGTATACCTCACGCTGGGCCAGAGTTATAATCTGGGGCTGAAATCAACGCCTTTGAGCGGTATTGTATTCGCGCTGGCGATGCCCTTGATCCCGCTTTACGCTTTCGCGGGATTTGGGCGCAGCGTGCCTTTCTTATTCTGGTTAGCGCCGGTAGGCTTTTTGCTGGGCGTCGCGCTGAATCTGGCAAACTCGCTGCCGGATGTAGAGAAGGACGCGGCAAGCGGAGCGCGCACACTGGCGGTTGTGCTGGGCGTAAGGCGCTCCTTCCTGCTCTGCCAGTCTTTGATACTCTTGAGCGGACTGCTAATCGCCGGATTGGCCGTATTGAACGTCGTACCCGCGCGGCCTCTGACACTGATAGCGACGCTGATCCTTACCTGTTTGTCTCTTGTAACCATGCAGCTTTTCTCTGGCCCCACTAAACCTGTCGAGACGCGCAAAGGTTTCTTTTACCTGTTCGTCCTGACCTGCATTGTGCTGACCGGAGGATGGCTCATAGGAGCTTTCGTCTAATGCCACTACGTCTTACCTTGCCCGAACGCCTGCTGGCGAGCCTGAATCTCTTGCCCGTACCGTTATTCGATACGCCGCTGGCTCCTGGCATCACAAAAGCCTTGCTCACTGCCTGCGAACTGGGGATTTTTGATACTTTGAACGGACGACCGCTCGCGTTGGATGCGCTGGCGAGCCGCCTGGACTGCCAGCCGCAGGGCCTGGCATTGCTTTTGAACCTGCTCATCTCGGCTGGCTACCTGCGACAGCGGCGCGGCCTCTATAGCAATAGCCGTATCGCCCGGCGCTGGTTGACGAGCAATTCGCGCACGAATATCGCCCCCTACATCCTGCACAGTCCCGACATCGTTGCTATCTGGGAACATATGCCGGAGGTCATACGCACGAACCAGCAGGCTATACGTATGCCTTACGATGAAGATGCTTCGCAGCCGGAGACACAGGCGGCCCTGGCGCGTCACTACGCGGGTCTGGCAGCCCTGGCAATGGTATTAGGCGGCGAGATCATTCATCGTGTTCGCGTACCACCCAATGCCACGCGCCTGCTCGACGTGGGTGGCTCACACGCTGCTTACAGTATTCTCTTCTGTCGCAAACACCCCGTTTTGCAGGCCACCATTCTGGATATTCAGCCTGGCATTGAAGCAGGCCAGCATATGGCGAAGGAAACAAGCATGACAGACCGTTTGAGCTTTGTATGCGGCGATATTGTGCGCGATGACTTCGCTACCGAACTTAACTCGAGCTTTGATGTGGCGCTGTACTTCCATATCGCGCACTTGCTGCCGCCTGAGCTAAACAAGGCTGTGTTGGCGAAAGTGGCGCGTACCCTTAAACCCGGCGGCATACTGGTGTTTGTGGACCAGGTGACTGACCAGACTCACAGGATACGCCTGGCCTCCCTGATGGTGCAGCTGATGGCTCTGACCATGACAACGGTTGGCGGAACCTGTTACCCTTTTAAGACAGTCAAAACATGGCTGGAAGAAGCCGGTTTGCACAATGTGCGCCGCCACCATCTATTCACGCCAGGCGCAACGCTGATTACGGCACGGAAACATCCTGTGTCCTGATGATTGTGTTACAAATTTGCAACACGAACGTATGCTCAAACGTATAATATATATGAAAAAGAGCGACCTCGGAGGCCGCTCTAGATCGATATTTGTTCTGGTCGGGGCGAGAGGATTTGAACCTCCGACCACCACAACCCCATTGTGGTGCGCTACCGGGCTGCGCTACGCCCCGTCATTGTAGACACAGGCAGTATAGCAGAAGAAGGGGGTGTTCGTCAATACTTTGGGACAGTTGATGAAAGGCCAATTTTAAGGTATAATAGCAGTAACGTTAGGAATATTTTCCGGTTGCTCTGTGTTTCTTTATAGTAGAAAGACAGAATGTGTGCGTCATAGACTTCCTCCCACTCGGTTTTCGGACCCATCCTTCAAAATGAAGGAATATTTTCCCTGAGTGTAGGACCGAACCGACGGAAGATACTGCTATCTTGCTGCTTGAGATACTACTGTTCATGGAGGGCGCAATATGATTGATGTACAGCCAGCCAACACTGGCGCAATGCTTACCCTTGAAGAAAAACAACCAGCAAAGCCTGATTTGACCCGGCAATATGATGAGATTGTTGACCGGTTAATGACGAAGGAGCTGGAATATATAGAAGACGAAGGAGATTGCCCTGGCAAGGATGAACAGGAACTAGAAGAGGACATCGCGAACATGGACACCGCGCCTCTCGAACTAGAAGATGCGCCTGAACTTCAGGAAGACTCACCACAACTTCCCACTGCTCCCACTATGGAAACCGTCTCCGTCCTTCCCCTGCCGGCGATGGGTGCCGAAGAAACCATCCCTTCGCGGCGTGTGTCCATGCGCCGTCGTCGTTCAGAGGACCAGGACGAAAATACTCCTAATAATGCCGACGCCGGAGAGTCGGACGCGGTAATGACCTATCTGCGCGAGATTGGCCGTGTGCCGATGATTACCCACGAGCGCGAAATCGAACTTGCCAAACGCATCGAGGCGGGCGACCGCGAGGCCATGAAGCAATTCATCCTTGCAAATTTGCGCCTGGTGGTGAGCATCGCCAAACGCTACGTCGGGCGCGGATTGACGCTGCTCGACCTGATTCAAGAAGGTAATATCGGCCTGATTCGTGCCGTGCAACGTTACGACTGGCGGCGCGGGCATCGCTTCTCCACCCATGCGACATGGTGGATTCGCCAGGCCATTAGCCGCGCAGTAGCCGACAAGGGCCGCACGATTCGCCTCCCCGTCTACGTCAACACCGCTCTGAATCGCATTCGCCGCGAACGCCAGCGTCTCCTGCAAGAGCTTGGCCGCGAGCCTACGGAGCAGGAACTGGCCGATGCCACCGGCCTTGACCCCATTCGCATGGTCGAACTACAGGCCGCCCCTGGCGCGCCCGTCTCCCTCGAACTGCCCGTCGGCGAAGACGAGGAGCAGGAACTGGGCGACGTACTCGCCGATACCGAATCGGCCTCGCCAGAGGATATTGCCACCACGCAGACGCTCAAAGACGAAGTGCAGCGCGTCCTCGAATCGGTGCTAACCCCACGCGAACGCCTCGTGCTGCAACTGCGCTTCGGCCTGGGCAACAGCCAGGCGCACCCGCTCGAGCAGGTTGGCCGCGAACTGGGCATCACCCGCGAACGGGTGCGCCAGATCGAAGCCGGCGCGCTGGCAAAACTGCGCCAACCACCCGTGCTGGAGCGGCTACGAGGATAACCAGGAAAATGAGGGTATGTAACTTATGAGTTGCATACCCTTTTTTTTACACATTGCTCGTCCTTTGCTATCCTGGCTATCCGATTTATATTCTGCTATTACTTCCTCATAGATCTTAAAGTAACTGAAGGTTATCTATTTTCGAGGTATACTCATTACCACAGAATACAGGTAGGGAGAATATTTATATGCTTCAGGAGCAAGGATCTGAACCACCTGCTTATATAGATCACGCTTTTCGCACTGTCTATTATGGAGGGCAGCACGAAAAGTTCTTTGAACCGTTTGTTCAACGGTGGGGCAAACCCAATATCGAAACGCTTTCAAGTGTTCTTGTATCTGGATCGCCTGAAGAAAGAGCTATTGCCCTTTTTGCCATAGGCTATAATAATTCATCGCAGGCAAAAGAAACTTTACTCCCTTTTCTCCATAGTAGAAAGCCGATGGAGCGCTGGGCTAGCGCACTATCGCTTGGAATGATGAAGGAGGAAGTCGCTCTTCCTGTTCTTATACATCTCTTAGACGAGTTTTTACCTCCTCAAACACATCCCATAGAAAAAGATGGGGGGCTGTATCATTTCTGGCGCATGAAAGCTGTAAATTTGCTGGGTAATTGGAACCATCGTGAAATTGCCCCCGCATTACATGACGCGCTGAAAAAAAGCTGGGAAATTGAACAAGGAGAACAGCCTATGCTCAAACATCTCTGGCATCCCTATCAGGATGAACTCCTCTACGCGCTTGGACGTAAAGGCGCTTTTGGAGTATTGACAGGCTTTAACCTTCCTGCTTCTCGTCGTCGCATCTGGATGATTCTGCTGTCCTGTGGTTTTCTTCGCGCACGTACTCGCTATGGCGAATTACTGACTCAGATACAAATCAACCTGAAGCTCCAGCAAGAGGTTGCGAGTATACTAGAGCAACGCTTTGGCTTAACAGT
>DASTKD010000363.1:0-11741 GCA_035716135.1 Ktedonobacteraceae bacterium | reverse complement strand
AACCGCAAGGCCATTCGCATCCTTGAGCAACTGGGCGGCTCCGACACGTTCAGGAAAGACGGAAAGTTTGTCCAGCGCAGGTGGCTCGCGCATTACGGGGGGATGATGCATGCGCTCGATACGGGAGCAGTCGTCTCCATCCTGCTGAACGCACCAGAATGTTCTATTGGAGACTGCATCAGGGGTCTCACGATGAGGGATATGAAGTTCTCATGCCGATTGATGGGGGACGAAGTCACAGGCGTGAATTTGCTGCGAGAAATCTCAGAGCTTGCCGTTCCTGTGTTTTTCTTCGCCGGATGCTATGACTACACCACGCTCTTTGTCCTGGTTGAGCAGTTCTTTGCCACACTGCGCGCTCCTTCCAAAAAGCTGATCTGGTTCGAGAACTCGGCCCACATGCCGCATATAGAGGAGCCGGACAAGTTTCAACGAGAGCTGATTGCTATCGGGGACGAGTTTTGTGTCGAAAAGCATCTGCTGGACGCGCAACCAGATGCCGTAGGCGACTAAAGCTGCTGTACAGGCTGCGGAACTTGCGTTGAATCGTCTTCGCACTCTTACCTGGGATCGATGGGCGTGATGATGCCGAGCCTGTTCTCCATCGCTGCCGCGGCATCGAGGCACAGGTCCTCACGGTAACGAGGGCCGATCACCTGCACTGACTGCGGGAGACTGTCCCCAATACCCACTGGAAGGGCTACGGCTGGCAGCCCGAGCGCGTTAACGGATATCACCATGCACATGCCACGGATGGTTTCGGCCACACGACCGTCGTCCAGGTCGGTACCCGCCGCGAAGGGAACGCCGGTGTAGATTGGCGCGACGATGAGCGGGTGCGCCTCCTGGAACTCGCCCCACGCCCGCAGCAACGACTGCCGCGTCATGAAGCATTGCATGGCCGTCACCGGGTCCGGATCGCCGGCCACCTCGTAGAACGCCGACAGGAACTGGTTGGTGTTGGCTGGCAACATGGGCGAGATCATCTGCCATCCTGCCCGGAAGTCGGGCGTGTTGAGCATGTCTAGCGCGGTCTTCGCCGCCACCTCAATTGAGGGTGGCTCGATCTCCTCGACGACGTAGTCAGCGTCCTCCAAAGCCCTGGCCGCTTTCCGAATGCCTTCCTGCACCTGTGTCGCGGTGCCGTGGCCGGCCGGGTCGATCACGAGGGCCACTCGGATGGGCCTACCGGGTTCTGGGCCGCGCAGTGATGCGGGTACTGACCAGGGGTCGCGCCAGCTCGGCCCGGCCAGCACTTCGAAGGCGGCTCGCAGGTCGACCACGCGCCGCGCCAGCGGACCCTGGACGTTCGTCAACTGGAAGCCGATCGGGGCATCCTGCGGCCCGGCGGTGGTAGCATCGGGGATGCGGCCCGGCGTGGGCTTCAGCACGCTGATACCGCAGCATTGGGCCGGCCAGCGCAGCGACCCAAGCCCATCGTTGCCGAGTCCTAACGGACTCATGCCGGTCGCCAGGGCCACGGCCTCGCCGCCACTGGAAGCACCGGGAGTTCGTGATCGGTCCCAGGGATTCACAGTCGTCCCCCACAGTTCGCTGTCGGTGTGCCAGCGCACCGCGAAGGTGGGACAGTTGGTGCGGCCAATGGGGATCGCCCCGGCAGCCTTGAGACGCTCGACGATGGGAGCGTCTCGGCTCGGATATGCCCCTGCCAGCGCCCTGAGCCCCTGCGTGGTCGGCGTCCCGGCGAGGTCAATGTTCTCTTTGATGGTGAAGGGGACGCCGTGAAACGGCGGAAGATCACTGCCAGCGGCAAGTGCGTGGTCAGCAGCCTTCGCGGCCTCGAGGGCTTGCTCTCCTAGAATGACCGTGATAGCATTGACGGAGGGGTTCACGGCCTCGATCCGCCGCAGGTGAGCCTCGATGACTTCTTGACTGGAAACGTGCCTGGATTTGATGACCCCGGCCAGCTCCGTGGCGCTCATGCGCCAGAGGTCGGTGGTCGTGACGCTCATATCTCTACCTCCTCTGGTCGGTCACGCAGCCGCCGAACGGCCGCCACAGCGGCGGACATAGCAAGCGCGCTCAGTCCGCCGGTTGCCCACAGGCGCGGGTTCTTGATGGCCGGTTGCTTTTGAAACGAGAGCGGACCGAACTCGAAGTGGACTGTGGTTGTCCCCACTCCAGGCTCTCGACTGAAGATGACACGGCCCGTGCCGATCCCGAATCTGGAAAAGTCAACCCGGAAGATGTAGGGGTCTTTGATGTCGTCAGGATGAAGGGGCAAGCCCCGGTATAGCGCGGGTATGGGACTCAGGATGCGCATCATGAGCTGGCTCCGTCGAACGAAGACCTCGACCCCGGCACCGAGTGCCAGCTTTGCCGGATCGCTCAGGTGAGCGGAGAAATGATACCAGCCGCAGAGGTCGCCCCAGATTTCCGGGTGCTGCGGCACATCAGTGCGCATCACCTCGTCGGGGACGCCGAGCAGGTGCCTTAGCATACCGCCGGCCCCGGGCGTCAGCCAGTGAAACCCCTGCCTGGCCCCATTGGCGAAGGCCATCACCCCGACTCCGTCATCGGGAGCCAGGAAGATCTGCGAGTCGAAGCCGGGAAGAATGCCGTCGTGTTCGACTGCCAGATGCCCGCCGAGGTTGAAGAGGAAGAACGCCAGCCCGTTCCCCGCCATCCGCGGATCAGGTTGGTAGTGGGCTGCGTACATCATAGCCATCGTCGTTGGCCTGAGCACTCGTCCGTGTTCGTTGGCACCGCCGCCGAGCAAGGCCGCCATATAGCGGGCCATGTCTCTCGTGGTGGAGTAGATGCCGCCGCCGCCCACCGTTACCACCTCGTAGTCGGTGACGGCCCTGGCTCCGTTGCGATGCAGGTCGTATCCGGTGGCGAGGTGCGACTGCACTCGCTCGGAGCGGACGAGATCGGTGTTGTCCATGCCGAGAGGCTCGAAGATGTGCTCGCGCATGTAACGATCCAACGGCTTCCCGCTCACATCTTCGACGATCTGGCCGAGCGTGGCGAACCCGTGGTTGGTGTACATGAACCGGCTCCCCGGTTCCGCGTCGATGCGCAGGCTGCCCCGGTAGTATTCGGCCAGGGATGGCATCGGCCTTCTGAGCGGCACGGTCTCGCCCAGGTCTCGCATTCTGAGCAAGCCCCAGGGATGCAGCACCTCGCGGATTCCGGCGGTATGGGTGAGGAGATGCCGCACGGTCGCTGGCCGGAAGGTGGCTTTAGCCGGGATTAGCTTGTAGGCGCGCAGGTAGTCGTTGGCGGGAGCATCGAGGTCGATGATCCCTTGCTCCCACAGTTGCATCACGGCGATCGCCGTGAAGGTCTTGGTGATGGAGGCAATGCGAAAGACCGTATCCTCCGTGACCGGGGTGTTTGATTCGATGTCCGCGAGGCCGTGTCCGTGGAAGAACGCAAGGCGTCCTTCGCGGACCACGCCGACTGCCAGGCCGACGGTGGGCCAGTGATTGAGGATCGCGTTGACCCTGGTCGTCATCTCGGAGCCATCGACTGCGCCCGATGCCTCACGGCCACGTACTTTACCAGCGCGCGTCTTGACCACTGGATTCTTGTCAACTGTACTCATTCGCGTATCTCCTTCAACGTATGTGGCCCATCACGGCACTTCATCAGCGGACGTGGGAAGCACCGGGAAGGCTTTTACTCATTGCTTTCATGATAGGGCGGTATACGTGACTTTCCCCTGTTGTGTCGCTGTGCCTTCCACCCTGGCCTGCTCAGACACGACCGTAGAGCCGGGCAGACCGTAGCCTTTCTCGATCAGCTCTTTCAGCCTCTGTGTGAAGCGTGCAGCCGGTGCGCCGTCGATGATCTCGTGGTTGAAACTGATCGTCAGGCTCAGGTATTCCCGGATCGCTATCTGCCCGTCCACGACCCCCGGCTTCTCACCAATGCCGCCTACCGTCACCTGGAGTGATGGTGGGCCGGCTGGAGGGATACCCCATCCGGCCCCTTTGCCAAACATGCCCACCGACGAGAGGGCCACCGTTCCCACGTACTTCTTCATCTGCCGGGGATCTTTTCCAATCATTCGTAAGAAGAAGCTAATGAGGAAAGTCGGCACGTACTGAACCAGTTTGAAGCCCGCCGCAGCTTTTGCTACATCCTGCACCTGGGCGGCCCGGATCTCCTGATGAATCTCGCGCATGGTTTTGTGATTGGCGGCTCGGATAATGTAGGGCATAGGGAGCGAGCGGCTCGTCGTGCCACGCTCAATATAGGTCGATACATCCACGTCATCAAACAGCATGAGGCGCTTGCGGCCAGAGCGTGTGGCCTGCACGCTCTTATGTTCGTCAACGGCCTGAGCCAGGCAGGCAATGAGGAATGCCGTGAACGACAGGGACTCGCCGGTTCGCGCTTTGTGATCTCGCAAGAGCGCGCGTGCCTTGCTCACATCGACTTCGAGCAAGCCATGGATCAAGGGTATACGGTGTGATACACGAAAATCAGCCGCCATAAAACGTCTGATCTTTGAATAGGGCATCGTCTGGTAATCAATGTGCTGCTGTTTCACTGTTTCCCTCCTTTGTCATGCCTGATTCTCCGGTCAGACCTTCCCCCTATGGAGTGTAATGCCTGAGCATCACAAGGACATCTCACGCGTGGGCGGCACGCTCACATCGCCATCACAACTGCTCAAGGGTTAAGTTGCTGGATTCCGTTGCAATGCGCTCTGGTTTTTGGAACCATCTCTACCCTGGAAAAAGACGATTCTCCATGACTCAACCATGAGTTTACAAATAGTGATCTTTTTGTGCTTTCCCGTCCTCAAAATGCGACCGTTTTGTGAGCCTCCCCGGCTAGACTGGAGTTGGAGCAAAAGAAGCTGCTCATCGCAGTTTCCTGAGCAAGAAGAAACGTATGAGTACAAAGAGAGGAGGAAAATCACATGATTCCACAGAGAGAAGTTAGTGAGTCAAGGTACGAGCAGCCACTCAGAGAAGAGCCGAGAGAGAAAGTATACCCGCCGGTGAGCGACAACAAGAATATGCTGCGTCTCCTCTGGTTCGTGGTAGCGATGGTGGCGTTGCTCGCCTTTGCGGGAATCTGCCTGGTGGTCGTTGGTGGGACACCGGGATGGATCAGTTTCGTCGCTGCCAGTTTTACCATCATGGTCATTGCTTCCACCGCCATCTCGAACATCAAATAAGCGGCTTTCGTACCAATATGGCGCGAAAGGAAGCATTGCCTGCGTCGTGTGCTTCGTAATCCGGCTCGTACTCCCGGCAACGGTGGTGTTTCATCCACTTTTTGCCGCAGAGGGCAGAGCTAAACAGAAGGAGAGGAAAAAAGCATGAAATCGTTAGTCATCTACGATTCACTGTATGGAAACACAGAAAAAATCGCCCGGGCTATTAGCGGTGGTCTGACAGGTGAAGTGAAAGTAGTGCAGGTCGGCGACATGAATGCTTCCGAAGCGAGTTCATTTGATCTGATCATCGTTGGTTCACCGGTTCATGGCGGAAGGGCCACACCGTCCATCGATGCGTTTTTGAAGCAATTGCCTGCTCACTCGCTTGAGGGCAAGAGCGTCGCCGCCTTTGATACGCGGTTTGAGGCGGAAGAGCAGGGGATCGGACTTCGCATATTGATGAGTGTGATTCACTATGCGGCCGAGCGGATCGCCAAAGAGTTGACGAAAAAAGGCGGCAGGCTTGTCTCGGAGCCGGAAGGCTTCATTGTCGAGCAGAAAGAAGGGCCATTGAAACAGGGAGAACTGGAGCGTGCAGGTTACTGGGCGAAGACCATGATGGTCTAAATGTTTTGTAGCGGCTATCACAACGTCTGGTTAGCGATATCAAGGTGATATCTGGTCCATCGCTCGAGATTGGCGACCTGCCGGGGCGAAAGTACCTGGCAGGCCCAGTTCCAGTGGATAGAAACCCACTCGCCTGTGCGGGCGGCACTGACGAATCCTTGCCCGTCGAAGGCCCGGTTGACTATGCGGTGTTCCGGCTGGCCTAACGCGAGACAGTGGCCGGCGATCAGCAGGGGCATTGCTTCGACGGTCAGGGTGCTGGCATCTGCTGACAGCACTTTGCCCCAGCTGATACGACAGTTGTCCATGAACGGGAGCGCCTGCGGCCAGCCATGACGCGGACACACCTCCAGGACGTGAAAGCTGTGGTGTGGATGCGCTCCGGCGGGTGCCTTTCCCAGCACAAGCTCGAGATCACTGGCGCGCATCTGCTGACCAAATCGCGCGCGCAGGGAGTCATACAATGCGCGCGCCTCCACCCCCTGCAAGAGTTCATTTCCCAGCCAGTAAGCCTCGACCACACGCGCATCGAACGGATCTGCGAGAGCGTTGCTTTCGGCTATTAATTGCAGGTACGGCATGGCGCCGGTAAATTTGCGCAGCAGGCCACGCAGACCAGCATCCGTGACACCGGTTGCGCAGTAATCGAACAGCGCGCGGTTATCGTCTGGGCCGCAGTAGGCGAGCCGGTTTGGCATGAACGCATACCGCGCGAAGAGCTGCGGCCCATCCAGCAACGGACTCCCGGCTCGTTCCGGGGTTGCATCCACTTCCTGTATCATGCCACCTCCGGTTTGCGATGCCTCCACGCTTTCGATGGAAGTACCAGCAGCGCCCCGCCCAAAACTAGCAATGCCATCGACGTGATTTGCGGTGCGGTGGCTGTTTGCCCATTAAACAGGGCGGTGAGCAAAATTGTGACGATGGCACCAATGGTGAGAAGGCTCGTGACCAGCGATGCCGGGGCCGCTTTGAGCGCGCTGTACCACGTCCACACGTAGCCCAGAAGAAAGAGCGCTGTGACTACTACCCAGAGCCATTGCGTACCGTTCAGCGTAAGCGCCATTGTTGCGCGTCCGGTAAAGGCCAGGAAGCCCCACATCACCAGCGCGCCGATGCCCATACGACCCAGCGCGGCGGTTGTGGGACTCATCCACCCCAGCACTTTTTTGGCGAGAATGGTCTCCATCGCCCACAGCAATGTGGCGATCAAGATCAATGTTTCACCCGATCCCCAACCATGCCAGTGGGTGAGCGGCTGTAGAAGGAATTGACTCACCGCGAGAACGACCAGACCCAGCACCTGCCAGGGGCCAGGGTGTTCCTTGAGGAACGGTACCGCGAGCAGGGCTACCCAGAGAAAGAGCGTCTTTTGAAGAAGCGACGCGCTCGCGGCGGAAGCGGTGGTGAGTCCCTGGAAGAAAAGGAGGAAGGGAACGCCGCCGCCGATTACACCCAGGCCGATCCAGGCCAGCCAGCGGGCCGGGGTCATGCTCCGCAATTCCTTCCAACTGGCGAGCAGTCCCACCGCCGCCAGCAAGCCGACCACCACAACGGAGTTCTTGACCGTAGTGTAAACGAATGGGTCCCTGATGTGGGCGACACCGAATTTGTTGACATAGATCGAGACGCCGCTTACGATAGCTGCCACAAGGGCCAGGGTGATGCCCTGGCGCTGAGAAAGTTTCATACCTGTTCCTCCTCGGATCGTCGCTCTAATTCCTCGATAAGCTGCAAGAGTTGAGAAGCCTGATTCACCTCAAGCTGACTGATTGCCATATCTGCATTAATCAGTACCCATGTGCCGATCTGCATTGCTTCGGGTGCCAGTAGGACCAGGCTGATAGTGCGTGTGGCACCGAGAACATCTACCCGTCCGAGTTGCTTTTCGGCATCAACAATTTCAACGATCCGTCCCGGTATGCCTAAACACATTCGTCGTCTCCTTCAAGCAAAATACTTGAGCGTCGTTTGTGCCTCGCAGGGAGGCATATGCGCATGATAACAGGCTACACCGGCAACCTCACAAAGAGGTCACAGAACGGCCAAAACATTTCACAATGAACACACAGTCTTGCGCATCAGGTACACCCCCTTACGCTTCCAATAGAGGTTATGGCAGAGGTCGGTAACAATGCCTGCAAATCCTGTGTATAAAATGTGACACCTTTTGCTGTTGATGTGATTGAACTGTGATGCTGCGTAAGTATGCTTTCTACAGAGAAAAGATGAGAAGGAAATGAAAGAGGGAAGTATGCGACACAAATTGCTCACACAGAGATTCGGCGGTATCCTCTTTATCATCATCTCGGCCATCTCCTTTGGCGCTATGCCCGTTTTTGCTCGTATTGCCTATGAAGCGAAGGCCGATCCTCTCACTGTCCTGTTTCTCAGGTTCGGGATAGCTGCCATCGTCATGTTCGCCATCCTACTTGCCAGCAAGACAGCAGTGCCGCGCGGCCTGTTGCTGCTAGAGCTTATTCTGCTGGGCGCTATTGCGTATGTCGGCGAGTCACTGGCCTACTTTACCGCCCTGACAATGGCCTCGCCGGGCCTGGTGGCGCTCCTTCTGTATATTTATCCTGCGTTGGTGACGATGCTTTCAGCTATCTTCTTGAAAGAGCATCTCACGACCATGAAGATCGTGGCTCTTTTCCTGGCGCTCTCAGGCACCGCTCTCACCATCCAGGTTACGAGCGGCGGTAGCTTTGCCGGCATCCTGCTGGGTATCGCGGCTGCCGTCGATTATGCCATCTACATTGTCCTGGGCAGCCGCATCGTGAAGCGTTCAGGCTCTGTAGGTTCGACTGCTATTATTATCGCCTCAACGGCTGGCGTCTACGCCATCATCGCTCCCATGCACAGGTTGTCGTTTCCGGTGAGCGCGCAGGGTTGGGCTGCCATACTGGCGATTGCGCTGGTCTCGACAGTGCTTGCTTTTATGACCTTTTTCGCCGGACTCACACGCATTGGCCCGACTACTGCTTCTACTCTCTCCACCTTTGAACCGATTGTAGCAGTCGCACTGGCAACGATTGTGCTAGGTGAAACGATCACTCCGGTGCAGGCGCTTGGCGGTGTGTTTATCCTGGCCGCCGTTGTGATCCTGTCCAGAAACGAACTGCGCCGCGAGAAGCGGGCGAGAGAGCAGGCGGCGGCGGACGGCTCTGGCGAGGCCAGGGATGAACGTTTAGTAGCTGCAACACATGATTCATAAACGAGTTGGAGGCACAAGATGAAACATAGCTGGGTCACGATTGAGGGCAACGAGGCCGTTGCTACGATAGCACATATGCTCAGCGAGGTGATCGCTATTTATCCGATCACGCCCTCGACGCCTATGGGCGAGCTGGCCGATACCTGGTCGGCGGCGGGCCGCGCCAACCTGTGGGGAACGGTTCCCCTGGTGGTTGAGATGCAGTCGGAAGGTGGCGCGGCGGGCGCGTTACACGGCGCGCTGCAAACAGGCTCGCTGGTGACGACCTTCACGGCCTCGCAGGGCTTGATGTTGATGCTGCCGAATATGTATAAGATTGCCGGAGAACTCACACCCGCCGTCTTCCATGTGGCGGCGCGCTCGCTGGCGGCGCAGGCACTCTCCATCTTTGGCGATCATTCGGACGTGATGGCGGCGCGCGCCACCGGCTTTGCCCTGCTGGCTTCCAACTCGGTGCAGGAGGCGCAGGACATGGCCCTGATTGCACACGCGGCCACCTTACAGGCGCGTGTGCCTTTCCTGCACTTCTTTGATGGATTTCGTACCTCACACGAAATCGACAAAATCGAACCACTTACCCGAGCAGAGATACGCAGCATGATCGACGACAGCTTTGTGCAGGCACATCGCCAACGCGCGTTATCGCCCGACCATCCCTTCATTCGCGGCACCGCGCAGAACCCCGATGTCTACTTCCAGGCGCGTGAAAGCGTGAACCCCTACTATCAGGCTTGCCCCGCTATCGTACAGATGACGATGGACAAGTTCGCGCTGCTTACCGGACGTCACTATTCGCTGTTTGACTACGTGGGCGCGCCCGATGCCGAGCGGGTCATCGTGATAATGGGTTCGGGCGCTGAAACGGTGCAGGCAACCGTAGATTACCTGGTGGCAAGAGGAGAAAAAGTGGGCGTACTCAAAACGCGCCTGTTCCGCCCATTTTCAGTCGAGCATTTTTTGCAGGCGCTGCCTCCCACTGTTAAGACCGTTGCTGTACTCGACCGCACCAAAGAACCGGGCAGCGCAGGCGAACCGCTTTACCAGGATGTGACGACAGCTATCAGTGAGGGCTGGCGCAAAACGCGCGAGCAGCCACTACCGCGTATTATTGGAGGACGCTACGGCCTTTCGTCGAAGGAATTTACCCCGGCTATGGTCAGGGGCATTTTCGACGAGATGAGCAAGGCCGAACCCCGGCAGCATTTCACGGTTGGCATCAACGACGACGTGATGCAGACCAGCCTGGACTACGATGCAACGTTCTCCATCGAGCCGGAGGAGACCGTGCAGTGCATCTTCTGGGGGCTGGGTTCCGATGGCACGGTGGGAGCCAACAAAAACTCGATCAAGATCATCGGCGAGGAAACCGGAAACTATGCGCAGGGCTACTTTGTTTATGACTCGAAGAAAGCAGGCTCGGTGACGATCTCGCACCTGCGCTTCGGGCCGCGCCCCATCCACGCGCCCTACCAGATTGGCGCAGGCGAGGCGCAATTTGTGGCCTGCCACCAGTTCTCCTTCCTCGAACGCTACGACGTACTCAAGTACGCACGTCCTGGCGGTGTTTTCCTGCTCGACAGCCTCTATGGGCCGGACGAGGTGTGGGAACACCTGCCAGTCGAAACGCGAGCGGCTATCCGCGATAAAAGCCTGCGCTTCTAC
This sequence comes from Ktedonobacteraceae bacterium, assembly GCA_035716135.1. Classification (GTDB taxonomy): domain Bacteria; phylum Chloroflexota; class Ktedonobacteria; order Ktedonobacterales; family Ktedonobacteraceae; genus CF-113. The sequence continues at coordinate 1,095 of DASTKD010000363.1, read as the reverse complement.
GTGATTAACGCGCACAAAGTGGCGAACGATATTGGCATGGGTGGGCGCATCAACACGATCATGCAGACCTGCTTCTTTGCTATCAGCGGCATCCTGCCACGCGAAGAGGCCATCGAACAGATCAAAAAGAGCATCAAGAAGTCCTACAGTAAACGCGGTGAAGCGGTCGTACAGCGCAACTACCAGGCCGTCGATGCCGCCTTGCAACATCTCCACGAGGTATCAATCCCCTTTGAGGCGAACATCCCCATCAAAGTGGGTGGCGTTTCGACGAATGGACACCTTGTTGCCGTACAGCATCGCGCTCCGGTGGCTCTGCCTATGCTAACACGCCGCCCGCCTGTTCCGGCTGACGCGCCTGCATTTGTGCGAGATGTGCTTGGTCCTATGATCGCGGGTGAGGGCGATTCCCTGCCGGTGAGCGCGCTGCCCGTTGATGGCACGTATCCATCGGGTACGGCGCAATGGGAGAAGCGCAACATCGCGCTGGAGATGCCCGTCTGGGACCCCGACATCTGCATCCAGTGCGGCAAGTGCGTGATGGTCTGCCCGCACTCGGTGATCCGTGAGAAGGTCTACGAGGCGGAGAAGCTGAACGGCGCGCCGGGGACTTTCCTTTCGACGGATGCTCGTTTCAAAGAGTTTCCGGGCATGAAATACACCTTGCAGGTTTCGCCGGAGGACTGCACGGGCTGTAGCCTGTGCGTGGAAGCCTGTCCGGTCAAGGACAAGCGGCAAGTGGGGCGCAAAGCTATCAATATGGCCGAGCAGCCACCCATCCGCGAGCGTGAAAAAGTCAACTGGGAGTTTTTCCAGACCTTGCCGGATGTGGATGCCACACGATTGAACACGGCGGCTATTAAAGATGCGCAGTTGTTGCCACCGCTCTTCGAGTTTTCGGGGGCGTGTTCAGGCTGTGGCGAGACGCCCTATATCAAGCTGGCAACACAGCTTTTTGGAGACCGGATGCTGGTCGCCAATGCTACCGGCTGTTCGTCCATCTACGGTGGCAACCTGCCCACCACACCCTGGACCACCAACCCGCAGGGGCGTGGCCCGGCATGGTCCAACTCCCTGTTCGAGGACAACGCCGAG
>DASTKD010000362.1:0-3560 GCA_035716135.1 Ktedonobacteraceae bacterium | reverse complement strand
TCTCTCAACAGGCCGCAGGCGGCAATAAAATAGGGGATTCTGCTATGTCCACACCTGAACATCGCGGAATACGGCTACCGTTCGGGTGCTATTATAGCCGGATGTCACTAAACCTATCTGTCCCTGGCTGAAACCGCTAGCGGTAGTCGCTATGATTTGTTTCCCATTCACGTAGATGGTGATGGCAGAGTTATTCGCAACTACCGCCAGGGTATTCGTCGCGCCAAATTTGGCATGTATGGCTGACGATAGGCCATTCGCAAATACCACATCGCAATAGCCTTTGGAACACTGGCGAAAATCGTACCAGGAGTTTGAACAGATTTCGAATCGATCAAAATTGTTGGCCTTACTGTCCCCACGAAAGACGATGCCCCCACAAAGTCCCTGTACCAGCGTGGTTTGCACCTGGAAGGTGAAGTTATCGAAGCTCGTATTCTCCGCGAAACAAACGTTCCCGCTATACAAGTCCTTCGATGCATTGGCATCGGCGCTTTCGTAAGCTCTTCCGGCGAACTGGCAGGCGCTATTTGCCTGCGTCGCGGCGACATCCCAGCTATTGCCCTGATTATTATCGCGCAACGGGTCATTGAGGACGAGATTTCCTGTGTAGGGAGGATAGGGATTGTGGATGGTGGAGGCCAGCGCGGTAGCCGATGCGTTGGCCTGCGCGAAACTTGTCGCCTGCGCTATGGCGCTTGCAACAGCCTGCGAACTGGCATTGCTGGCCGAAATTTGATAGTTGACGGCTGAAAAAAACATCACACCGCTACTTACGATGATTAGCAGCACAACTATGGTCAAGACCAGTAATTGGCCGGACGAGTAAATGCGGCGGCGAGGGCCAGGATACATCGGATTAGACATAATGACACCTCAAGCTTTATGCGCAAAATCAACGTATTACGACACGATGTAAGGATGAACTGTAGGAACATAGACTCATTCCAGTATAGCAGTTGGCAAGGGAATAAAGGAAAAGATAGGAGATTTCTACTACTGATTTGTTTAGAAGATCTATGGAATTTGTCTGACCGCACTAAATTCTCTTTTCAGCAAGCTTGACAAAATATTGCTTTTTGTGGTATCTTATTTTTAGAGGGCTAAAATATATAATTTTACCAGTGAAAACTGTGAGGTTTTACTAAAATGTCACCATCAACAGAACTACGTACCCTGCCGATTCGTAGCATCGACTGTCTGAAGCTGTGCTACAAGTTGCGCGAGCGGGGCGAGTCGATTACGACATCTAGCATGAGAGAGCGCTTACAGTCGCTTGAGCCGAACGGGCAGTTGAGCGATGCTACCGTGACGCAACTGTTCAAATGGCTGGCCGAGCGCGGCTATGTGCGCTACATTCCCTATCACGGCGTTGAACTGACCGAGGCGGGCAATGCAATGGCGACCGAGCTTGTACGGCGGCATCGCCTGCTTGAGCTTTTTCTGGTGCATATTATGGGATTTCCCCTGGACGAGGTCGATGCCGAGGCGGAACAGGTAGAACACGCCATCTCGGATGAGTTTGTGGAGCGCATGGACGCGCTGCTCGGCCACCCGGTCGAAGATCCGCATGGCGACCCTATTCCTAACAGCATAGGTAGGGTTGTTGTCGCAAACTGTCAGCCGCTTGCGACGGTGCTGCCAGGGCAACAGGTCATCGTGCAGCGCGTGAGCGACGATGATCCCGATCTGCTCAGGTATCTCACTTCACTGGGACTCATCCCAGGCGCGAAGGTGTACGTAGAGGCGGTCGCGCCCTATGGAGGAGTGTATACTGTGCGTATCGGCACGCAGACACACGCCATTGGTGACGCGGTAACGCAATCCGTACTCGTGCGCCCGGCGGTGGGAGAAACCCTGTCCTCCTCTGAACCAGCGGGAGGGCGTTAATGAGGCTCTATCCACCACTTTCAACCACAGGCGAACATGCAGCACAGCAGCCCCTTGCGGCGGAGAGCAGGACGCGCAAGGCCGCGCGCGCTGCGCTCGATGGACGCACGAAGGGACTGCTCGCCATCCTACCCTTTCTGGGACCGGCCTTTATCGCCTGTGTCGCCTACATCGACCCCGGCAACTTTGCCACCAACATCCAGGGCGGCAGCGCCTTTGGCTACAACCTGCTGTGGGTGATCGCGCTGGCAAACTTGATGGCGATGTTGCTGCAAACCATGTCCGCGAAGCTTGGCCTGGCAACGGGGCATAACCTGGCAGAGATGTCACGCATCCATTTCCGCAAACCAGTAGTGTACGGGATGTGGGTTATCTCAGAAATCGCGGCTATGGCAACCGACCTGGCGGAGTTCCTGGGAGCCAGTATCGCCATCAACCTGTTATTCGGCATTCCCTTACTTTATGCCACGCTGATTACAGGCGTCGTCACCTATCTGATCTTGCTACTGGAGAAGCGCGGCTTCCGCCCTTTAGAGGCGGTCATTACAGCGCTGGTTGGAGTTATCGCGGTCAGTTACTTGATCGAAACGTTCTTTTCTCGTCCCGATTGGGGACAGGTGGGCTTTCATACTATCGTTCCCTGGATTGGCGGCACGCAGAGCGTCCTCTTCGCGGTAGGCATCATCGGGGCAACGGTGATGCCGCATGTCATCTACCTGCACTCTTCATTGACGCAACACCGCATCATCCCGCGCAGTGAAAAAGAGGCGCGGCGCATCTTCCGCTGGAGCATTCCAGACGTGGTGATTGCGATGGGCCTGGCCGGACTTATCAACATGGCGATGCTTTATATGGCGGCAGCCACCTTCCATGCTCACGGACAGACTAATGTGGCCGACATCAGCACTGCCTTTCAGACGCTTACACCACTGCTCGGAGGGGCAGCCAGCGTCGTCTTCGCCATCTCGCTTTTAGCATCTGGACTCTCCAGTTCCACCGTTGGCACGATGGCCGGGCAAGTTATCATGCAGGGCTTTGTGGGCTTCACCATCCCCGTCTGGATACGACGCCTGGTAACGATGATTCCGGCGGTGGTTGTGGCCGCGATTGGCCTGAATCCGACGACGACGCTGGTAATCAGCCAGGTCGTACTCAGCTTCGTACTGCCATTGCCGGTCATTGTGCTGGTGATGTTCACGCGGCGGCGCGATATTATGGGGACGCTGGTGAACAAGCCGATCACCACCTGGGCGGCCATTGCCTGTAGCACGCTCATTCTCGGCCTCAATGTCTGGCTGCTCTACTCGACCTTTGCCCCGATGCTCCACTGGTCGCTGCCCGGCTAGCCCCGGTATCATGACGAATAATCAACGGAGAAATGCTATGAATGTTATCGCAAACATTCTTATATATGGCAGCACGCTCTCACTGCTACCCTCGGCGTTGATACTTGCCGCGATTCGAGCAAATCCGCGTCTCATGCTTCAGGACTATCCAAAGGATCTTCAAAATGACTTCCTTCCCTCTCAGTATCTACGTTTAGTCGTCTGATACCTCTTCATAGAGATCTGATACCGGTACTCCTAAAGCATTAGCAAGCTTCACTAATGTTGTAGAGGTTACTTCTTTATATGGGTTGCGGAAGATGTCTCGTATGGTGGGATGCGACA